>PBTB01000017.1 GCA_002726945.1 Deltaproteobacteria bacterium
CGTCAGACACGTCTCCGCGCGCATGCGAATGCGGGATCTTTCCGGGCGTTCAGGATGGAGAGGAGTGGGATTCTTGAAGCGATGACGCTTGTGTCCCCTGTCGGGATGGGGAGGTCCAAACCCTCCTGTTGAACTTACGAGTTGAATCCGCGACTTGATTAATCTAACGTGAGTTTTGGACAAGGGTTCTTCCCTTTCGCAAAGAGCGATTAGGGGGGATTTCAAGGCATTTTCGCTCCAAAATCACCCTTGATGACCCTTTTCAAAGGGGAAAATCGACTCATGGTGCCCCTGTTTTGCTTATCCAAAACTCACGTTAATCTACAATTCCCCGTGGAGTTGCACGACACGCCTGGTCTCGCTTCACGGTTTTGACAGTCAGCAATGCGTAAACACACTCTCCTACCATTAAAATGGACTTTGGGCATCGGTCTACTCCTGCTCTCGGGGTTCTTGCAGGCAACCGTGCGGGCCTCCGGGGAAACCTTCCTGCTGCAACAATCCATCAAGGCCGGGAAGGACTTCCTCCATGAGGCCCGCTTCAGTCCGGATGGCCGCTCGCTGATCCTACTTGCCGATGATCACAAGCTGAGTTTCTGGTCGGCTTCCACAGGTCGCAGGTTGCGCGCCTTTCCCACCGGAGAACATCAGGCGTTGACGTTTGTACCACATCCCAGCGAGTCGATCCTCTACTCCGGAGGGGGCGACGACACCATTCGCGTATGGGACACAGATCGTGCCGAACCCTTGGAGGCGTTGCGGGGACATTTGGCTCCGGTCCAGACATTGGCGCTGGACGGTTCCGCGAAAACGCTGGTGTCCGGAGGCGAAGACGGGGCGGTGATTGTCTGGGATTTGGAGGTGTTGAAGTTGGTCTATTCCGAAACCAGGGCGCATCGAGGCCCCGTTCACAGTGTCCACCTGCATCCACGGGAGCCAATTCTGGTCAGCGGCGGCAAGGATGGCAAGGTACGGCTGTGGGATCTTGACGGACTGCAGCCGATCCGGACGCTGGTTGAGCATCAAAAATCGATCACACAGGTGGAATTCACGCCCAACGGCGAGCACCTGATTTCCAGTTCTGCGGATGGGACACTGATCGTTTGGGATTGGAAAAACGGCAAGGTGTTGCAAACACTCACGCAGCACACCAAGTCAGTGAATGGGTTTGGCATCAGCCCGTTGGGACGCGAGGTGCTGTCCGGAGGCAAGGACGGAGCCATTCACCGTTGGGTGCTGGGCAAGGAGGAATCCGCAGGTGCGCTTGATTCGGTCAGCGGACCCGTGGAAAAAGTGCGGTTTGCCAACAACGGCAAGCAGATCCTTGCGGCGCTTTCCGATGGCACCCTGCTGACGTGGGGGTTGGGAACCTCCTCATTCCTCGCCACGCTCAAAGGACATGAGCGTCCGGTCAACAGCCTGGATTTCACCAACAACGGGCGCTACCTTGCTACGGCTTCCGCTGACAAGACGATCAAGCTCTGGGACATGGAGAAGCACGAGGTGATGCGCACCTACGAAACCGAGAGCCACCGTGTGCAGGTGCTGCGGTTTGCCACGGACAGCAAGACGTTCGCCACGGGCGGAGGCGATTCCTCCATCCGCTTCTGGAACACCCAAAGCGGGGAGGAAACCCGCAACCTGCGCCAGCACCGGGGCAAGGTGACGGCGTTGGCGTTCCATCCCAACGGGCGGGTGTTGCTTTCTGGAGGCACGGACAAGGAGTGGTTGCTCTGGAACCTTGAGAGCAATGAGGTGATTCGCCGGGAAAAGGCCCACGGAGATCAGATTTCCAGCGTTGCGTTTTCTCCGGACGGAGCGATTTTCGCCACCGCAGGTCGAGACAACAAGGTGCTGCTCTGGAGCTACCCGCAGGGGGAACTGCTCTCCGAATTGGAGGGGCACCGCCAAGGCGTGACCGATGTTGCATTCAGTTTGGACGGTCGTGAGTTGGCCTCCGCTTCACAGGATTCGACCATCCGCCTATGGGACGTGACGTTACCGGGGCGCCCCTTCGCTGAAGGAGTGCTGGAGGGGCACGGTTTCATCGTCACCCGTGTCCTGTTCGCACAGGATGGACGTGGGTTGGTTTCCGTGTCTCGGGACAAGACCGTACGCTTGTGGGATTTGAAAAGCGGTAACCTCGTCCGGATTCTCAACGGCGAGCGTACCCCACTCAGCGATGGGATGCTGAGCCCAGATGGACGCTTGATTGCCGTGGCGAACATGCTCAACGAGGTTTCGCTGGTGGCCTATCCAGATGACGCCTTGGAGTTGATGGCGCAGATCGAAGTTGAGCACGGGGAAGAGCCCGGGGCAGGCATTGCGGGTGCAGCGGAGGAGACGAGTGAATCCGGAGACGAACTGGTAGCCGACGAGAGCATGGAACTTCAGGATTTGCTGGAAACCAAAGCGCAGAGCATGTCTCCGGAGGAGTTGCAGGTGTACGCACCTCCACCGCTTAAAAAAGTTTCAAACCGCGCCCAGCAGCTTCAAATGCAACTCAACACCCTCTTGCTGCAAGCCAAGTTCTGCGACACACAGGATCGTCTGGAAAAAGTGGCATTTCAGGTGCTGGATCACGTTCCAGACGATTTATCGGCTTACCACGTTTTGGTCCGCACGTCCTCGGCACGAGGGGATTTTGGACTCACCCTGATTGCGGTGCGGCTCTCGGATCGTGCGCGTTATTACCCGGAGCAGTATCAGTATTCCACTGAAATTGAGGTGCGCAACACTCTCGCTTACTGGGGCCACGAGGTGTTTGACCAATCGTCTCAGCGGCGCGGCAGGGTTTTGGATTTGGAGGTCATCAATTGTCACGATCAAACACGCCCCGCCACACTTCCAGAACCGCTCGCGCTGGCCAACCTCCCGGAAGAGTTCGTGATGAAAGCGACCTCGATCCCCCGCTTGAGCGACCTCCGGGATTTCCGGGGTCTGACGGCTGCAGAGTTCCAGAACCGCCTGCTGCGCGAAGTGGAGCGGGTGTCCGGAACTGAGGATCCGCACCCCTCGTCTCGGCTTCCGCTTGGACCAGAGTACACGAGCGAGGTCGTGGTTGTGGGCAAGCTCCGGCTTGACCTGACCGAAGCCTCGGTTTGGCGGCGAGCAGGACGGGTGAACTTTCGGGTGCGGTTGGGCAGCAATCTGTGGCATCACTACCGAACCGACCGGGACAGCATCACGGAAATGGTCCTTCCTGTGGGGCGCTATTACCTGAGTGTTGGGAACACCCTCAAGCGGGCATTCACGTTGGGTGAGCAGGAAATTCATGTGGTTTTGCGCTGATCAAAGAAACACTATCAACGTGAGGCCCAGAGTTGGAGCAGCGGGAACATGACGCGCTCGCAGGTACTTGCTCCAACTGAGCCGAAACTGCCACGGCAACGGTAGCGGGTGCTTTTCCAAGTCGGAGAGGTTTCCGAATCCAACCTCCAGCGTTCCTTGATCCACGAGCAGGGGATTGCGCTGGGATGTGCCAAGGGTGGTGGGCTCCTGCTCGATCCGCTTCAGTTCTCCTCCGAAAAAGCGGTTCTCCTCCTCATAAGACCAGTTGTAATACACCTCGTTCTGGTTTCCGGGGTAATAGATCACACGCTCTCCCTGATAATTTTTCCGGGCGCCTTTGAGTTGACTCAAGATCTGCAAACCAAGCCCGTTTCTCCAGCCCGGAGCGAGGGGATACCATGTGAAACGAAAGAAGCCGCCAACATCGGTTTGCCGCTCCCCAATGGCGTTTGGGGAGTGACCGATAGCCTGGCCTGCAGTTCCGGTGGGCAACACCAGTTGCATCCCCCCCACCGAGAACCAAGTGGTGCTGGCGAACAGTTCTTTGCGCAGGCTAATCGTGGTGTCCCCCAGCCCTGTGACTGATCCGGATTCCGGCAATTCCAGCCCGCTGCCTCCCGACAGGTTGGCGGTTTGGGATTTGTGAACAACAGCACTGGAGACACTCACGGTCCAGTCGTCCGTCCAACCCCAATCATAGTCAAAGTGAATTCTGGTTTCTGAACGACTCACCGTTCCGAAAACGGTGGTGGCCTCGTTCTCAAACAACCACTCTCGCAGAGGGACCCGCTTTTCGTAGCGCCCGTAAACCTCTTGGTAGCTCGGGGTGTGTTCCATCCGGACTTCCAGCCTTTTGACAGACTCTGGAATCCGGTGAGTCAACTCAAGTGCAAGCGCAGGAATCGCTTGGGTCAGCAACCCAACGATGACAAACAAAAACAGGAGAATCCGGGGCATCAGACGTTCACGAGGGTTTGCAGGAGAGCCAGCCCCGGCGCATCATGTTGTCGAGAATGCGCTCAATCGGAAAGCCGACAACGTTGCTGTAGGAACCGTCGATGGTAGCAACGAGCATGGTGCCCAACCCTTGGATGGAGTAGGCACCGGCCTTGTCATCGGTTTCACCGGTTTGCACATACGTCCGGATCAGTTCGGAAGTGAGGCTCCGAAAAGATACCCGCGTCCGTACCAACTCCTGAACCCA
The DNA here is from genome assembly GCA_002726945.1 of Deltaproteobacteria bacterium. Classification (GTDB taxonomy): domain Bacteria; phylum SAR324; class SAR324; order SAR324; family NAC60-12; genus UBA8110. Next base: position 4,496 of record PBTB01000017.1, read on the forward strand.
GGGGCCGCTGATGCCGTCCATCAGCGTATAGGCGGTGAACACCTCATGGGTTTTGCCGCTGAGTTGCTCCAGCATCCGAATGCTGTCCGTACGATCCTGCGGCTTCCCAAGAATTTGTTGCTCAAGCACCACCACCGTGTCTCCGGCAAGCGTGATGTACTCCGGATGGTCCGGAGCCACCCGCTGGGCTTTTTCCAGGGCCATTCTTGTCACAAATGCCTCTGGAGATTCGTGGTTTCGCACAGATTCATCCGTGTCCGGAGACTGCATCAGAAAATCCAGACCGAAGCGGGTGAGCAGTTCCCGTCTCCGTGGAGACGAAGACGCAAGGCAGAGGGAGCGATTTTGCTGGAGCATGATGTCAGGGCAGGAAGGCTGTTTGCAGCCGGGTGCGGTATGCAAGGGGAGTCGGCTGTACCACTTCACTGGGAGCCGTCCGGGCGTTTTGCCGAGGGGTTGCGATGGTGTCAATATAAAATTGCAGGATGGCCCGTGCCACCGGGGCTGCCGCCCGCGATCCACCGCCGCCGTGTTCAACCAACACCAACACGGAAATTTCCGGGTCGTCTGCAGGACCGTAGGCCACAAACCACGCATGGTTTTGGAACTCCCGCTTTTCGCGGTCCTCATCCGAGAGGGAGTTGCGGGTTTCGAGGCTGATCACCTGAGAGGTTGCGGTTTTTCCTCCAATCGTGAAGTCCGCAAAGCGGACGCGAGTGGCCGTGCCGCCAGATTCGTTGACCACGGCAACCATGCCCTGCCGGAGAATGCCCAGCAGTTCCTGAGAGAGGCCGAGATCCACGGAGGGACGGGCCGGCTCATCTAACAACAGCCGTGGCGGTGCCCAGACCCCATTGTTGGCAACGATGTTGACCATGTTGAGAACTTGCAGGGGCGTCACGTTGACATAACCTTGCCCGATCGAAATGGTTGGGGTTTCTCCCAGATACCATGGTTCCTCAAAGGTCCGCTTCTTCCACTCGGTACTGGGAATCAACCCTGCTTTCTCGTTGGGCAAAATGAACCCCGTTTGCTTGCCCAACCCGAACCACGAGGCGTATTCGTGCAGGGCATCTACGCCCACGTTCGTGCCAACATTGTAGAAAAACACGTTGCAGGATTGCTTGATGGCGTCTACCACACTCAGGGTGCCATGGCCTTCTTCCAACCAGCAATGATACGGGGTTGACCTGCCAGGAATGTAAAACTCCCCGTTGCAGGTGTGGGTCGTCTCCGGAGAGATGGCTCCCAACTCCAGTCCAGCATACGCCGTGACCAGCTTGAAAATCGACCCCAACGGATAGAGCCCTTGGATGGCCTTGTTCTCTAAAGGATGCTGGGGGTTGTTCAGCAATGCCTGCCACTCCTTGGGACCGATGCCTCCTGAAAAAAGATTGGGATCGTAGCTGGGCAAACTGCCTAGGGCAAGGATTTCACCCGTCTTGGGATTCATGGCAATGACTGCGCCCGTTTGCTCGCCCATGGCCTCGAAGGCCGCTTTTTGCAGCCGTACATCAATGGTGAGATGCAAATCCTTGCCGGGAATGGAGGGCACCAAATCGCTCAAGATCTTCAGCTCCCGACCAAGATGATCCACCTCCACCTGGCGTCCGCCATCGGTCCCGATCAGCATTTCGTTACGGACCAGCTCCACTCCGGCCTTGCCCTCGATTTCACTGGAGAAGCGTCTTTTTGCGGGAAGGTGCGCCAGTTTTTCGCTGGTGATGCCCACATAGCCAAGTGCGTGTGAAAGCACGGCTTTGTTCGGGTAGTAACGCCGGGGCTTCACCACGATGGAGATGCCCCGGAATTCCTCCTGGTAGGTCTCCACCAGCATGGCTTTCTGGTAGTCAAGATCATCCACCAGCACAATCGGCTGGAACGGAACCTCTCCTTTGGCCTGCTTGACGCGCTGGACCAGTTCGTTGTGGGAGAGATGCAGGGCTTCCGCCGCCGTTGCGACCGACGCCCGCCAATCCGGAGTGTCTTCGCGGATGAGTTGAAGCTGATAGGCCGGGCGGTTCTCGGCGAGTACGACCCCATTGCGGTCATGGATCACACCTCGGAGTCCGGGGTCCGACACGATCCGGATGCGATTCCCTTGGGCGTAGTCCGCATACTGCGAGCCTTGAATCACCTGCAAGTACCACAACCGTGCCGCCAGCAGCGAGAAAACGAGCACAACGGCAATTCCGATCACCAGGGTCCGAATTCGGAGCCGCCCCAGCTCTTCCAAGGGAAAGGAATCAACCTTCACGATGCTGGCTCCAGAAGGCTATGTTCCAGACGAGTCAACCCCCAGACGACCACCGGAGCGAGCAAGCCATGCAACACGGAGGTGGGGACGGTGATGCTCCAAAAGAGCGTTCCCCAGCCCAGCTCGGATTCAAGCGAGTTGAGCAGCAGCAGGGAAATCAATCCGGAGATGAGGGAGAAGAATGCTGTGGCAATGCCAAGGAAAAGGGGGATTCCCGAGTAAAACCAGTTCGTGGTTGTGCGGGCCAAAACCAAAGTGGCGAGAAACGAGAAGGCGTACACGCCGATGTGCAGGTGGGAAAGCGCGTCCAGTGCCAATCCCAAAGCGGCCCCGTAAAACAGCACCCAGCTTTCTGGACGGTGAAGCAAGAGGGGCAGGAGGTAAAGGAGCACCCAGTTCGGACGCAGATCCGGAGTGAGAAACGCCCGCCCCAACGTGACATGCCACCAGAGGGCCACAATCCCCAGTCCGAAATAGAGCAGAAACATCCGCATCATGGTTTGTCCGAAAACAGGGGGCCTTGAGGTTGGGTGTGGCTCCGGATGATGACGAACACCTCCTCAATCTGATCAAAGTTGATGGCGGGTTCCAGCACGGCGGTTTTGAAGAGTTCGTAGCTTTTGTGCTTCACCTCCACAACCGTTCCCAACAACACCCCTTTCGGGTACATCCGACCCAAGCCGCTAGTGATCACCCGATCTCCCTCCTTGATCTCTGCCCGGCGGTTGATTTGCCGGAGTTCCAAGCCGTAGTGAGTGCCAAAGGCCAATCCCCGGACACGGTTGCGCTGAATCAGCGCAGGGACACGACTGCGGCGGTCCGTGACCAGTTGCACCACCGATTGGAAGGGGGAAACGGCCTGAACGTGCCCGACCACGCCTTCCTGCAGGATCACGGCGAGATTGCGGTGAACACCGTCGTTTTGCCCCCGGTTGACGATTCGTGTTTGGTGAATGCTGTCGGCGGATTCCCCAATGATTTCCGCAAAGACTTTCCGATCCGGATTCTGCTTGGCAAAGGCGAGCTGGTGCTTGAGCCTGCGGTACTGGATCGACTCCTCCCGAAACTGGTTGAGCTGTGCTTGCAGCGCTGCGATGCGCTGCTGGAGCTGTCGGTTTTCCGCCTTCGTGTCCACCAAGTTGATGTAGCCGTCAATCCTCCCCCCCACCTCTATAACAATCCAGTGGGCGAGGGCTTGTGCGGGATGCACCAAGGTTTGGATCGACTGCTGGAGGATGGAATCCTTGGGAGATTTTTGATCTCGGAACACCACCAGCAGCAGGCCAAGCAGGGTGATGAGGATCACAAGGCTCAGGCGCTGTTTGCGGAGAAATTCCAGCATTGTCAGGCGGACGCGCCCTTTTGCTCCGGAATCGGCTCTCGGAGGATGACCACTGGAGCCACCATGAAGTCGGCAGCTTGAATCTCCACGAGCGCCTTTTGCACCAAGCCTTCCCGTGCAGGTTCCAGCGTGAGCGTGAAGAGAGCCTGCTTGTTTTCGTGATCCAGGTAGTGGGGCAGTTGTTCAAGCGCGTAGATGTTGATGCCGTGTCTCGCAAGCACCTGTCCGATGTGCCCCACGATTCCGGGAGCATCTCGGACTTCAAACCGCAAAGTGTGCTGGAAGCGGTACTGGTCAAAAGCTTCCAAGGGCCGTGCCGGCACTCCGGAATCCACGGGGCGGTGATGCCTCGGGTGCTGCACTTGGTTGAGGTCCGCGACAATGGCCGAGGCCGTTGGGAGGCTTCCAGCGCCTTTGCCGATCAACGAGATGTCCTCGGAGAAGCGTCCATGCAGGGTGACGACGTTGGTGGAACCGCTGATTTTTGCCAGTAAATCGTCTTTTGGAATCATCAGCGGCAACACATAGGCACGAAGCAAAGCATCGGTTCGTTGCAGCAGGGCGACCAGTTTGATACGCCGATCCAGCCGATGGGCATACTCGAAATCGGCAGTGTCAAGGTGGTCAATCCCCTCCAGCGTGATGTCTTCCGGAGCCAGCCACTGACCCGTGATCAGGTGTGTGAGGATCACCAGCTTGTAACGGGCATCAAAGCCCTTGATGTCGTTGGTGGGGTCTTGCTCGGCAAATCCCAGTTCTTGGGCTTGGCTCAGTGCCGTGGCGAAAGCAAGCCGCTGAGACTCCATCTCGCTCAGGATGTAGTTGGTGGTGCCGTTGAGGATGCCCCGCAATTCTAGGAGATCCTGAACCTGAAAGTAATCCTTCAAGAGGCGCAGCACCGGAATCGCTCCGGCCACTGCAGCTTCAAACAGCAGATGCCGCCTCTGTTTGTGAGCCAGCGCAGTCAGTTCCGGACCGTGCTGGGCGATCAAATCCTTGTTGGCGGTCACAACGTGTTTGCCGGCCTTGAGAGCCTTGATGATCAACGTCCGGGCAAAGTCGCACCCACCGATGGTTTCGACGATCACGTCCACATCATCCCGGAGCAGGTCGTTCAGGTCTGCACTGAAGAGTTCCGGCTTTTCGGCGTACCACGGCTGTGCATGAGGAGCGTTGGGATTGCNCTCCAGAATCCGGACCAGCCTTGGCTGAGTGGCAGAGGCATCGGAGGCTTCTTTCTGGTGCTGCTCCAGCACCTTGGCAACCCCGCTGCCAACCGTTCCCAGCCCCGCGATGGCAACTCGTGTCGGCGTCACTTTGCTCATGTCAACTCCAGTCAGGTGATCAATTTGCGTTTCAGAAAGGCGAACCACTGCGGTCTTGCGAAGATGCTCCGATCCATAACGTACCAATCAGCGATGTTGAGTTCACCGGCCTCTTGTAGCAGTTGCGGGGACTTGATGTTGCCTTCCATGATCTGTGGGTGCTTGAAGGAGCGAACGGTCCATTCAATCAGTGTTTTCTCGCGCTCAAAGCAGTGGTTGAGCGCGTGGACGGTAATCGGGTGGAGGATATCCACGCCACTCTTCTTAAGCACCCTGATGGTTGCGGCAAGATCCTTGGGGGTGAAGCCATCCTCGACCTTGTCCATGACCGAGAAGTAATACGCAATGGGAATGTGGACGCTCTCACGATTGCGGATGCCTTGCACAATCTCTGTTGCAAGCCGCATCCGGTTGGCAATGCTGTCCGGGCCATACCCATCGTCACGGCTGTTGAACTTGACAGAGAGGCATTGGTCGAGCAGCAGTTGATCGCCGCCATTGATTTCCACAAAGTCCATGCCCACCTCTTCCGCACGTTCTGCAGCATGGATGAAATGTAGGATGATCTCCTCGCAGTCGCCTTCGTCAAACTCCCGGCTGCTGTCAAAGTCGCGCCCAAAGTTGATCACCGAAGGTGCCACGGGATACTCGCCACTCAACTCCTCGGAGGTCTTCGCTCCCGCATGGGAAAGTCGGATGCCGATGGCCGCGCCTTCCTGCTTAACGCGCTCGACAAGCTGCNCCAAACCCTCCAAATGCTTCTCCTCGGAGATGCCAAGCTGGGTTTGGTGCATGCGTCCCTGACGAGCAACGTAGGCAGATTCCACGAGAATCGTCCCGACGCTCTGACGTGCCAACGTGGTGTAGCGGCGAATGAGCGCCGGAGTCACCGTGCCGTCGGTGTCAGCCTGATTCTCCATCGTTGGCGAGGCCATGATCCGGTTTGGAGACGAAATNCCAAGAACTNCCACTGGAGCAAACATGGTGGCGAGCTTCATGGAGGCAAGGGCGGCCAGATCCGATGCTTTTGAAGTGGTGGTAGCTTTGGTCGTGTTGGGCATAATTTGCGGGGTTTGTTGTCAGTCACGTCGTGGCGTGGATCACGCTGATTTATTTTTTGGTCGAGCGGCTTTTTCTTCCAATCCGGAGGTGCCAAAACGGCGCTCCAGTTCGGTTTCAACGGTTGTGAGCGAAATCTCCTTGTGGGCCATCAGCACCATCAGGTGAAACCAGAGGTCGGCGATTTCATGAACACATGGTTCTGGAGCCTCGCCCTTCGCAGCAATCACCACCTCAGTGGCCTCCTCGCCGATTTTCTTCAGGATGCGGTCGGTCCCTGAATTGAGAAGCGCGGCGACATAGGAGTTGTCCGGATTCGCACTTTGCTGTCGCGCCTGAATCACGGCCTCGATCCGAGAGAAAATTTCGCTCACTGCGCGGCTACGGCCAAGGCGTCTGGAACCAACTCAGCCGCTCCGGAGGGGGGTTGGTACGTTTGCTGCCGCTTGAGTCCAAGGTTTTCGATACGCTTCCGCAGGGTGTTGCGGTTGATTCCGAGGATGCGGGCGGCGCGCTGTTGGTTCCAGCGGGTTTCCTCAAGCAGCAAGTGCAGCAACGGACGTTCCACCTGCGGCATCACCAAGTCCATCAACTCCTGCCCCTCCTGCCGCACATACTGCTTGACCACCGGACGCAGTTGGCTCAGCGCCAAATCCTCCAGCGATTCCTGCACGGNCTGGGACGGCATGGAGGTCACAAAGCTCTGAGGCAGGCTTTCCAAAGGGATCACGCTCGCAAAGTTGGTGATCATGAGGCTCTTGACCGTGTTCTCCAGTTCCCGGACATTTCCCGGCCATGGATAATGTCGGAGCGCCGTCATCGTTTCCGTGGCCATTTCCTTGCGGCTGACAGCCAGTTCGCGGTAACCCCGTTGCAGGATGTGTTCGATCAGTTCTGGAATGTCCTCCGGTCGTTCGCGCAGCGGGGCGATTCTCACAGGAAAGACGTTGAGTCGATAGTAGAGGTCCGTCCGGAACAGCCCGTCCTTGATCCGTTGCTCCAAGTTCCGGTGGGTCGCGGCGAGCACCCGCAAGTCCGTGGTGACCAACTGGTGTCCGCCGACGCGCTCGAATTGCTGCTCCTGCAACACGCGCAGCAGCTTACTTTGTAGAACGAGGGGCATGTCACCAATCTCATCGAGGAACAGCGTTCCCCCGGAGGCGATTTCCAGCTTCCCGCGTTTGCGCTCCACCGCACCCGTGAACGCCCCTTTTTCATGCCCGAACAGTTCGGATTCCAAGAGTTCGGAAGGAATTGCAGCGCAGTTGATGGCAACAAACGAACGGGTGGCACGTCCGGAATGCTGGTGGATGGAACGAGCGACCAATTCCTTCCCGGTTCCNCTTTCCCCCTGAATCAGCACGGTCAAGTCCGTGCCCGCCACTCGGCCAATCGCCTTGTACAACTCCCGCATCGACGGGCTGGAACCCACCAGCAAATCCGATTTTCCGGAACGGGCTTGCTTCCGTTTTGCAGAAGAAGGCNGGCGGCGCTGATCTTGAGCGACCTTCTCAACAAGTTGTTCAACGACCTCCAAGTCGAAGGGCTTGGCGATGTAGTCATACGCGCCTGCNTTCATCGCCTCGATGGTGTGAAACATCGAATCCTGCCCGGTCATGATCAACACGGCCAGATTCGGGATCACTTTCAAAGCCGCTTTCGTGAACGACAGGCCATCCTCTCCGGGCAGGTTGATGTCCACCAGGGCCACATGAATGGAGTGCCTGCTCAGGAGCAACCGTGCAGCTTCGGCGCTTTCCGCCTCATGAACAGCATAGCCCGCCTCTCGCAACGCCTGTCTCAGCACCCAGCGGATGCTGGCCTCATCGTCAACAATCAGAACCTGAACGGGATCAGCCATTTGTCCGGACATAGCCCTTCAGTTCGTCTTTGAGCATCCGCAAGCTCAGCAGGGCATCGGCTCCGGAGATCGCATCTTCCGGACCAAACTCTCCCCGAATCCGATTGCGGACCGAGAGGATGTTTCGGGAGGTGAGCGTTCGTGCAGCGTTGTAGTAATAGGCATCGGCACGGACGTCCGACCACGGGGATTTTTCGCCAATGAACTGCGTGGCCAGTGCCTGATCCTGCATGACCTTGATGAGAATGTCCTCCAGCATCAGGGCATACTCCGCCCGCGTCACCGGGCGATTCGGAAAGAACAATTTTTGCGGATTGGCTTCCAAGCCCCGCACCCCCAGTTGCAGTACGTCCTCAATGTCCGCCTTGAGGGGGTGGTTGGCGATGTCGGATGCAAGAATCTCCTCCTTGGTGCCCGCTGCAAAGTTTTTGGTGGGCGAGGTGTATCCGGACGCATCACTCTTGACCCCGCGTGCGTAAAGATCGGCAAGCTGGAATTCCTCGATGAGCAACGCTGCAAGNTCGGCGCGGGTGATTTGCTGGGCTAGCGCCACTGTGCGGCCGTGCCGGGTGCCCGGACGTGCGCGGGTCACACGATGGAGTTGTTCCAAGGCTTTGTCGGCCTCACGAACACGGGTGAGGTTCAGGTCCAACACTCTNCGGAATTGGTTGGCGGCGGGGTTGAATTCCAAACTCTCCCGGTAGGCAATCCCCAAAAAAAACAACGGCTCGGAACGCAGAGCTTGCAGATCCCGATGATCTTCCAGAATCTCGGCGGCGAGGGCCGCGTGATTCTGGGATTCCTCCAGCCACTCCTCGTTGTCCTTGAGTGTGGTCTCAACACGGATGGCCGTGACCTGCACTGCAAGGCGATCCCGGGGCGATTCCGCCGCCGAGAGTGCCGCCTCCAGATTGTCTCGCGCCTGCTCCTTGAGTTCGGCCTGTTTTTCAGAGGTGCGGCCATCCTCGTTGGACTGCTGCGCCTGCACCAAAGCTTTTCCGGCAAGGGCCGGGCCATGCTCCGCGTTCAGTTCCAGTGCCAACTCGAACTCTCGTAACGCCGCATTCCAGCGCCCTTTCTCAACGGCATCCATGCCCCGCAGAACGTGATGTCCCGGAGTGTCCAGTTTTCCGGAAGCCTTGCGAGGTCCGGACTGGCTACAACCAATCAGTAAAACCGTGAGGCCCAAAATAGTCATCCAAACGGCAGAGCGCAAAAGTCCGGAAGGGGTTGGGCACATGCAAAGCTTCGTCATGGAAACTCCTGGGGTCATGAGACGATGGCGAACTGCGTCTCGGCATCTTTGATTTTGCGCTTCAACTCTTCTTGAAGCGCGGTGGCGTTCTCCGAATCAAGAACTCCGGTGGAGGTGAGGAATCCAAGGTAAGCACCCAGCGAAGACTGGATGCTCTGGAGATCATCCTGCACGGGATTGGCCTCTTCCATGAACCACACGACAAACTCACCGACGGTGGCGGGCGTCCACTCCGTGGGGGCAGGTGCTTCAAAATCCTCAAGGAACAACTCCACATCCTCTCGAATGCGCCGGGCGTCCGTCTCCGGTTGCCCGCTCAAGCTTTGGAAGAAGCCTTCGCCTTGTGCAGTGGCAGTGGCAGCTTCCGATGTGGACACCCCCTCTCCTTCCAGAGCCAGNATCGCGTTTTTGAGCAGATCCGGGTCTTCAGCTATCTGCTCTATGAACTCGTTGTTGCGGGACTCGAAGTCTCGCAGCCCTGGGTAGAGTTCATCCGCCTCCAGTGTGGAACCTTGCAATGCAGCTTGTGTGCGCAGGTAGAGCGCAATGAGCAGTGGATTGGAAAGATGTGGAATCTTCTCGCTGTTATCAAGCTGGTGCCGAGTGGCCTTGGCGAGCATGTGGTTGGGAGATTGTGGTCTGGAAGCTTCCTCCACCTGCGCCAAGCATTGGTCCAACTCACCAAGGAATTCCGGGGTCAACAGCCGCATCACCTGAATCGGTTCCGGCAGATTCTCTTGCTGGAGGGCGTCCAGTTGCTGAGTGTCCATGCGCAGGTCGCTCAGTTCCGGAGCGAAGGCAAGACGCGGCAGGGCGTGCAAGAGTTGCTGGAGTCGCTGTGAGGAAACGCTACTTCCGGGTCGGCGGGCCATGGTTTTGTGGCGCTGCAACGCCTTCTTGTGTTGCTTCTGCTGCTGGCGGTGCACCATTCCGGCTTTCTTGCTCTTGCCTTTTTTGGCCATGCGTAAATCGAGGTTGGAGGACGTGAAGTTGTTGGATATTGGATAACAACAGATGGAACCATTCAGGATGGCAAATTCCCGTGAAAAAATCACGCGAAATCCCCGGCAGCCCACCGCCCCCGCCAGAACTGCCGAAAGATTGTGGGGCTTTTTTGATTTTTTCGGTTGCCTTATGTGTCCGATCTCGGTATGTATAGTTGTTGTGTGTCAACTCTAACCTAGGAGGAATATGAACCGATTACTGAAACTGAGTATCGCAACCCTGTTGCTGGCCACCCTTGCTGGACCCGCGTGGGCTAGTGGTGGTGGTGAACCCAAAGCGCCGTTTCCGGTGCCACTCGCGTGTTACACGATGGATGCCGGAGCCGCTGAATTCCAAGCAAAGCACTGCGACTTGGTTCCGGGCATTGAAAACTACCGAGACCCGGAAGGGGTGGGAGTGGGCGACATCCTTTCGCACCGCATCAGCGCCAACCCNTTNAACCTGATCGGCTCGCTGATCTTCNTGATCGCCATTCTNCACACCTTCATGGCGAACAAGCTCACCGAAATGGCGCATCAGATTCACCACGAGCACGATGAGCGGATGAAAGCCGCTGGTGCTACGGGGGACGAGATTTCGCACGACATTCCCTTCAAGGCGGAGGTGCTCCACTTCCTCGGTGAGGTGGAGGCGGTCTTTGGCATGTGGGTGNTCGCNTTGATGGTGATCATGATCGGTTACTACGGAGANTGGAGTACCTTCAAGGATTACATTGCGCATGACCGTAACTACGTCGAGCCAATGTTTGTGGTGGTGATCATGGGAATCGCCTCAACACGCCCCGTCGTCAAGTTTGCCGAGAAACTCTTGGGCCTTGCGGCAGGAATCGGCGGACACAGCGCGGCTGCGTGGTGGCTGTCCATTTTGACGATTGCGCCCTTGCTGGGATCGTTCATCACTGAGCCTGCCGCAATGACGATTGCNGCCTTGTTGCTGGCCAATCAGTTCTACAAGCTCAAGCCATCCCCGTGGTTTGCTTATGGTACGCTGGGGTTGTTGTTCGTGAATATCTCGGTGGGAGGAACCCTCACGCATTTTGCGGCGCCTCCTGTGTTGATGGTCGCGGGTCCATGGGAATGGTCGCTGGGCTTCATGGCCGCCAACTTCGGTTGGAAGGCCGCTTTGGGGATTGTGATCGCGAATATCCTCTACTACATGGCCTTCAAGGGAGAGTTTGCCAAGATGGCACGGGGAGAGGTCGCGGAGGACGATTCCAAACTCAAGCCAAGGCAGATGAGNCACGAGGACTTTGAAAACATGTGGGCGGAGCGCGATGCNCCAATNCCNGNCNNGGTGACGCTNGTNTCCATTCTCTTCATGGGGTGGACGGTGTTCAACGCTCACTACCCACCGCTCTTCATTGGCGGTTTCCTCTTCTTCCTGGGCTTCATGGTCGTGACGGGCACCCATCAGAACCATGTTGAACTCAAGAGTCCGGTCATGGTGGGCTTCTTCCTTGCCGGGCTGGTCACGCTCGGTGGTCTTCAGGGGTGGTGGATCGCTCCGGTGTTGGGTTCCTTGGAGGACTTGCCGCTGATGTTGACGGCAACCATCCTGACTGCGTTCAACGACAATGCCGCCATCACCTATCTCGCTACGCTGGTGCCCGGACTGGCTGATAGCGCGAAGTATGCGGTGGTGGCCGGAGCCGTCACTGGAGGTGGCCTGACCGTGATTGCCAACGCGCCAAACCCGGCAGGGCAGTCCATCTTGGGTCGCTTCTTTGGGGGCGGGGTCAGTCCGGCGAAGTTAGCAATCTGCGCCCTGATTCCCACCATCATCATGGGGATCTGCTTTATGGGCATTCCCACCATCGGCTGATTTTCTAACGGCTCACCCCACTCTCCCCGCCAGTCGCGATAACCGTGGTTGGCGGGGTTCTTCTCCTTTTCTCTGCACTTCCTTCCAGCTTGTGTCCTGAAATTCGGTTCGATAGATTGCTGCGTTTTAGTTTCTCCCGAGCCTCACCTCGCCAATCTCAACCTTCAGCGTAGGCAACCATGCTGCGACCCATTCTTGTTACATTTCTGTTTATGCTTCCGGGAATCCTGCTCGCTGGAGGAGAGCCCGCTTCCGCGACTCCGTTTCCCACTCCGCTGAACGCTTACGGCGATGCGGATTTCATTCAGCAGGGCAAGGGCATTGGCGATATCCTGAGCCACCGTATGAGCGTGGATCCGTTCAATCTCGTGGGATCGCTGATCTTCCTCTGTGCCATTCTCCATACCTTTGTGGCGGGACCGCTCTTGGCCAAGGCGGAACACCTGCACCACGAACACGAATCGGTGATGCAGCAGCAGGGAGCCTCGTACGAGGAGATCGAGCGCACAACGCCGATGAAGGTGCATCTGCTGCACTTCCTGGGCGAGGTGGAGGCGATCTTCGGAATCTGGGTGATTGCATTGGCGGCGGCGGTCATCGGCTTTTACGACTGGGGGACCTTCAAGCACTACATGGCGCATACGGTCATCTACATCGAGCCAGTGTTTTTGGTGGTGATCATGACCTTGGCCTCCACCAAACCCGTCCTCAAGCTTTCGGAGAAGATTCTAGGCGTGGTGGCGGGCTTGGGAGGACACAGCCCCGCTGCGTGGTGGCTGTCGATTTTGACCATCGCCCCCATGCTGGGGTCGTTTATCACCGAGCCCGCGGCCATGACGATTTCCGCCCTGCTGTTGTCACATCAGTTCTACGACCTCAAACCCACCCCTCGACTGGCTTACGCCACGATCGGGTTGCTGTTCGTCAACATTTCGGTGGGAGGAACCGTGACGCATTTCGCAGCACCTCCGGTACTGATGGTTGCGGAATCGTGGGGTTGGACGCTGGGGTTCATGGCGACCCATTTTGGTTGGAAGGCCTTGCTCGGCATCGTGATTTCCAATGTCATCTACTACCTCGTGTTCCGGAAAGACCTAGCGGCGCTCAAACCGCAAGAAGGCAGCTCTGACGGGGATGAGGAAGGGACTCCGGTGTGGATCACACTCGTCCACCTGCTGTTCATGGCATGGACGGTCCTCAACGCGCATGAACCTCCCTTGTTCATCGGAGGTTTTCTGATGTTCCTCGGATTTGCGGTGATCACCCAGCGGTATCAGGGGGAAAGCAGCCTCAAGGCAGCAGTGCTGGTGGGCTTCTTTTTGGCGGGGTTGGT
>PBTB01000018.1 GCA_002726945.1 Deltaproteobacteria bacterium
AAATTGGGGGTGTCTTCTGAGCAGGGATCACCGAAAAACAGGGCTGCTGGACTTGTTGCGGGTCACCAATCCTTCAGCTGCGGTGAACTCCACCACCCCTCTGGACTTCAGGGCCAGCGGTTTATCAGGTGCAGGATTGGTTTTACTGCAAGGAGGGTTGTGAGGACAACCTGGAGAAACTGCAGAAAGCAGGGTTTCTCCACATGCAAACACAGGGAGGCACGTGCCTCCTGATCAAGCACGTTTCTACATGCGGATGCGGATGCGGCGCAGCCAGTGCAGGGGACGCGGCACTCCGGGACTCCTCCTCCAGGCCCGGGTCATCGGCGCAGAGGAATCCTGGGTGGAACTTCAGGGGCAGGTCGGATCAGCAGGAACAGTGACAGGGTGAACTGCGGTTTTGAACGATTTAGCGGGGATGTGGATGATCTTGTTGTAACGGAGTTTCAAAACCTGGGATCATCCGAGCGGCCGACCGCCATCGAGAGGCAGGATGCAACCCGTCATGCTGGTCAGCGTGGTGGCCAGCGCGACCACTGCTTCGCCGACTTCCTCCGGGCTTGCAAAGCGTTGAGCGGGGTGCGTCCGAGTTGTTCGTCACGCCATGAGGGTTCTAGCCCCGGATGAACTCGGTCTCGACCACTCCTGGAGAGAGTGAAACCACACGGATCGCTGGAGCCAACAGTTTGCGTAAAAAATCATTCACCTCGCTCATGGTGTCGCGAGTCAACGTTTCGGAATTGGTGAGCAACTTTCGGAGGAACAACACTCAAGAGGGAGGCCATCAAAACCAAAAATCAGCCATTTTCCGGAATCAACCCAGCGGTTGCACTTACGAGTCGAATCTACATGAGAATAAACACTCTGACTTCGTTGAGAACTCAGGCGGGCTGTTCCTCGTAGCCGAGAGCGGGGGCGTTCTCTTGGTGGGAGAAGGCGGAGTTGACTTCGCGGAGATCCACCTTGTTGGCATCGGACATGCCGCGCATGGACTTCACGAACTGCTGGCGGGCCTCGTGGATTTCCTCGGAAGACGGATTCTTGGCCTTGAGCGCGGAGACGATCGCCTTGCGCGTCTGCTCTGGGAAGCACAACACCACGGCTTCCTGAATGGACTTGTCGGCTCCGGAAATTGCCGTCACCACCACATCGGGCGGCAGTTTCCGGACCACCTCCACCAGCACCTCGCGGGGCACGAAGGGGATGGAGTCGAAGATGAAGCAGCGGCTTTCGATTTCCTCGCTGAGCTTCTGATCGGTGACGCGCAAGCCGTTGATCAATTCCTCACGGGTGGTTGGATCGGCGTCTCCCAGCACGTCCGCGACAAAGCGGATGCCATCGACTGACACCGAATTCTCGTCTGGAACCGTGTGGGCTTTGTCGGCCAAATTGTAAGCCACCTGCTCCACCAGCTTGGTGGGCAGTTCGCTGAGCCGTCCCAACTCGACCGCAACCTGAGTACGCTCGTCCTTGGAGAGGTTGTGGAGGATTTCTGCAGCCTGCTCACTGCTAAGTCGGCTGATGACGATGGCCTTGATCTTCGAGGACTCGTCGTTGATGAGGTAGCTCACCTGTCCCGTGGACATCTCCTCAAGGAAGCCGAAGAGGTTGGTCGCCGGTTGTTCCGGAGAAATCAGCTTGCGGGTGAGCAGGAACATCGAGACGTTCTTGAGCACCGTGTTCGCTGCTGCCGTGGCAACCTTTGCATCACGAGCGAGTTGTTCGAGTTCCAGATAGGAATCTTGCGGCATCACCCGGCCAAACAGGCTCCGGGAGGTTTCCGGGCCAATGACCGCGAGCAGTTGGGTGAGCGATTCCATCGACTGCTTGTCGCGGGTCATCTCCTGAATCAAGTCCTGCTTCCAGTCGTCCCGCCCCACAAGCTGCTTGACGATGTCCTGCGCCATGCGCTCGTTGCTCTCTTGCAGCAATGCCTCCTGCACTTGAGATTCCTGCGTCTGCAAATACTTTCTCCGGGATTCCTCCACCGACTCCAACGCCTGTTGGGGTGAAGGCAAGGCCATCATCCCCGCTCCCGGCAGCGCAAGCTGCTGCTGCTCGAGCAGCTTTGCCAGCCCTTGCTGTTCGGCGGACTGCATCCGGTTGAGCTTCCACAAGACAAAGAGCAGGAGCAGCAGGAGCAGGGCCAATCCCGCCGCAAGCACCTTCTCGACCAGCGTCATCGCTTCCCACAACCCTGGAGGCGGATCTTCAACCACCGGTTCGACCGCTACCGCAGGCGCTCCCGGCTTGACTGCTTCTGCCTCTGGTGTGGCTGATTCGCTTGCGGGTTCTTCCGGTTCCTCTGCGGCGGCAGGGGTTTCTTGCGGTTGGGGTTCCGGTTGCGTGGCTGGAGACGCTTCCAGCGCCTGTGGCACGATCGGCACAAAATTGAATTCGTCGCCGCGTTCGTAATCAAGCCCGCTGAGGATGGGAACGATCTCGGAAATGTAGGTATTCTGCGAAGGTGAAACCTCCTTATGCATCACAAGGTCAACCTGCATCCGCAGGATTTCCCAGTACTTCTCGCCCTTCGCCTGCGTAGGGCTCACCACCGGCCCAAAACCCGGCAGCGCCTCGTGTTCAACGCCAGCCACGCGCTGCTCGCCCGCAAGCTTGACACGCAGCACATAATCGCGAGGTTCAAGGTAATACTTGAGGCCGTTGCGGATTGCTTCCTCAATCTCGAACTGCCGGATGGTGAGCGACTTCACCCGCTCCTGGGCCCCGGAAATGTTGGGCAGGACCAAGAATCCCCAGAGTAGCCCCAGCACCCCTGCCAGAACGATTGTGTTTCGTCGGATCATCGTCGTGTCAGTTTGTTGAGGTATTTGCGGAGGTTCTTATTCTCTGGATCAAGTTCCAGGGCACGTTGCCAGTTTTCCACGGCCATGCTGGTCCAGTTGAGCCGATAGTAGATCGAGCCGAGCATTTCGTAGCCCTGCGAGGAGTAGGGATTGATCTCCAGTGCCTTGCGGAGGTCATCAATTGCACTGTCAAAATCGTTCTGGAAGTAGGCTTCACGGGCTTGCAGCAGGTGGCGCGTGGTTTCCATCCGCGCCTGCATGTCCACGTCCTCCGGCTGAATTTCTGGTTTTTCCTCTTCCGGTTCCGTCTCGGCAGCCGCTCCTGCTTTGGCATCGGCGGTTTCGCCCTCTGTAGTTTCTTCTTCAGCAACCGCAGCTTCTTCGGCAGCGGCTTCGGCGGTCTGCTTGGCCTCCTCGTGTTCGGCGGCGGCGTTGCTCAAGCGTTCGACCCGCGCTTCCGAAGGCTTGGACGTTGGCACATAGACGACCTTGAGGACGTCCTGGACACGGAGGTTCAACCCCTCCACCCGATCCGAAAGCACCTGCCGCAGCACCTCCACGTTGAAAAGCGAGATTGGCTGGTTGACCACGGCAAAGACGGTCGTGTAGGTCTGAATCTGATTGATGATCCCCACCACGCGCTGCTTCTCGGTGGGCACCCAGACGCTGTTCTCAAACCCCGGAAGCTTGACCTTGGAAATCTGCTTGTTGCTCCTGGAAATCGGAATTGTCTGGAGGGTGTACTTGACGCTGACGGTGACGCCGACGTATTCGTTCGGGAGTTGCTCCCGAAGGATCACGTCAAGCTGCTGCTCCAAATCGCTTTCGTGCTTGCCCTGTTCCGGCGGGGGGGGCAGTCGGATGTCCCCGTCTGCGGGGCGAGCGGCCGTAGCGTTGTCCTCTCCCGGAGGTGCTTCGATCTCACGATATTCCGCCTGCTGCATTTCCTTGAGTTGCTGAAACGGCACCGCGAGCAACTCCTCAAGGCTGCGACGCTTGTCCTCCGCTTGCTCGGCAGCTTCCGGGGAAGGGTCTTCCACGGAAGGCTCCACGACCTCTGCTTCCGCTTCCGGAGCCGTTTCTGCCGACCACGCTGGGACGCTGCCTGTCAGAATGATGATCCCGGACAGGGCGAGTGCTTTTTTGAGCCACGAAGGGCGCGAAGAAACGCGAAGCATTCCGCCTTTATTGCAGGTTCTCCAGCATCTGCCGCACCTCCTCATCGGCAGGATCCAGCCGCTGGACGTGCTGCCAAACCTCCAGCGCCTTATCCTTCTCCTCAAGCAGGAAGTGGAGCGAGCCTTTCATCTTCATCAAAAATACCTTGTCCATGCGACGCACCGCGATACGCAGTCCCTTGTCGGCCCATTCCAAGCCTCCCACATAATCGCCTGTCTGGAACGCCTCCAGAATCTTGTCCTTGTAATCCCGGAGCGCGGCAACCTGTTCGGAGGAAACCGAGCCGAAGTTGCGCTCTGGAAAGCGCTTGCGGATGATGTTGAGCGTGTCCCCGCGCTCAGCGTTGAAATTGACGGCCAGCGGAATCGCCTCCTGTAGAAAGGTGTCCACGTCCGGAAGCACGACCTCGTCGAGCAGCAGATCGATGTTCATCTTGATGTTGCTCGTCGACTCCATTGCCGATTCCGCATCGATCAGCGTGAACTTGACGTTAACGACAAACTCGTTGGGCGACACATACTTCTGCACCAACTCTGTGAGTTTGCGCGTGACGATCTGCTCCTCGTAGGGTGCCACGCTGTCGGAGAAGGGTTTGGGAAACGAGGTGCGCTCCACCGTTACGGCGTCGCCGCGCTGGGTATCGTAGAACTCTTGCACCGGAATGAGTTGCTGGATGAACTGCTCCTGACTGCCTGGCAGCGTGTTGTCCAAAAGCACCTGCACCTTGAGCGAAACAACGGCGTGCTTGAGTTCGTAGTTGGAGTCCGGGTCCACGCTGCGCGCACGCTGGGTGGGCGTGGGTTCTTCCAGCGTGACAGGCAAGCTTCCAGCCGTTCCTTCCGTACCCGCCTCGCCCTCTTCGGAAGTTTGTGTATCCGGCATTTTTGGAAACGGGAGATCGGTCACGGGGGTGTCTAGCGGCAGGCTCTTGAGCTGAACCTCCTGCAAAAGCTTCTCGTCCCACGACACAACCACCGAAACATTGTAGCGTTCCGGAGCAAGGTAGCGGGCCAGGAGTTGGTCAATATGCTCCTTGAGTCGTAGTTCATAAGCCACCGTTTGCAGGCTGAACTGCTTGCTGGTTGCGTCCTGAAGCGGAACGGCGATGACGAAATTCGGACTGTCGATGGGGTGGATCAGGTTGGAACTGAGGTCGCCGCGTTGCAGCACAATCCGCAGGGTGCGCTTGTAGCCCTCGGTTTCCTCGATGACGTTGATCGAATTCTTGCCACCTTGGGTGCGCTGCGTGAAGAGCAGCTTCTTGACAACAGGTTTGGAGGCTTCCTCCTCTTGCGGTGGTTCCGCTTGCTTATCCCCGCATCCGGAAATCAGGACCATGCTGAGGAGCATCAGCATGCCCGCAATCTGCCGCGAAGGGGCCAAGCGCCCTCGCTGCACCTTCCGGCACTCGAGCATTTCTTTCACCTTCAGAATTTCCATCCGACCGCAAAGTAAGAGGCACTGGGCAACTTGAGCGAACTGGTACTCGTGAGCATGAGGAGGTAGTTGTAGCCCAGTGTCAGTTGCTCCGCAACCGTGACGGCCACCCCGGTTTTCAAGTACGGGGGCGAATTGATGGACGTGGCAATCATCATCCCCAAGCCGAGGTTCAGTGTGACCGCACCTCGGTTGCTGCCAAACCCCACCACATCGTAGCCCACCACGCCGTCCACCATCACCCCGCTGGTGCCGCCGCTGACTTTTTCGGAAGCGGTGAGCTTGCTGTTGTCATCGCTGAAAAACGCTGCGCTGATTCCGGAAGTCCAATCCTGATTGAGCCGCACCACCCGCTCTGCGCCCAAGAGGAGGGATTGGTGGATCACGGTTGGTTCGTTGATCGGCAGGGTCATCTTGCCCAGGTAGACGTGGAGGTATTCCTCGCGCTTCATTGGTTCGCTGGTGACGATCCGGGAATAGATGATCTCGCCCTTTTGCGCCTCATACGCATTGAGTGACACGGAAAGCTGGCGGTCGCTCATGAAGAGCGCAATGTCAACAAAACCCTCGACGTTGAGCTGCTGGGCGGTTTCGCGGCGGTATTCGTCATCCGCGACCCCAC
The DNA here is from genome assembly GCA_002726945.1 of Deltaproteobacteria bacterium. Classification (GTDB taxonomy): domain Bacteria; phylum SAR324; class SAR324; order SAR324; family NAC60-12; genus UBA8110. The sequence goes on from PBTB01000018.1 coordinate 6,046, forward strand.
GGGTGATCTTGAGGAAACTTCCGGAAATCTGTGTGCGGATTTGACTACACGCCTCGCAGACGCTCACCTTGAGTTTGGGCAGTCGGGTCAGCACCTGATGCAAGCGGGCCGTGGCCACCTTCCGGAAGTGGTTCGGAAGCTTGTCGCCATAGGAAATGCTGGAGATCGCCACCGAGTTGGCCTTGTTGAACAACCCCTCCGTCTCCTGCTTCAACTGAGGCATGATCTGCTCCAGCAGCGTGAGGTGTGGGTCGCCCCAATACTGAAGTTCCTGCACCTCGGCTTCCTCGGGTTCCGCCTGTTTTTCGGAGATGCGCTTTGAGGAGCGTTGTGGTTCCTCCGGAGGTTCCGGATCCGAACTGGAACAGCCGACCGTTCCAAAGAGGACGAGGGACAGGGTCAGGACTGCAAGGGGCAGTTTGCTGAAGTGAAGCAATGTGGAAGTCATGCAGGGTTCACAAAAGCCAAATGGTCTCGGAAATCTTCTGCAAGTATGATTCCACCACTGGTGTGCTTCTTGCTGAATTCCTTATTCAGACGGCTTGCGCCAACCGACACTCCCAACATGCGGACCTCACCTGCAATCAAAACTTCCGGATTCTTCGGATCCTCAAAAAACTCGTTTTTTGGGCAGGCTCCAGCAGTGAAATCCTTGCCCCCGCCTGCACTTCCGGCTCCGTCCTCCTCCAGTGCCCCGCCTACAGACTGCCCTCCGCAGGCCAGCACTCCGGAAGTCTCCTCTCAAAAAAACACTGGACCGGAGCGCATGATTGCTCTTGTGTTGACAGGACTGGTGCTGCTCACCCTTGCCCTTGCAAGCTATGAACCGGTGGTTGTAAAATCTCCGGCTCCGCCCCCGGTAGTCGTGGCAGCGGAGGCAGCCCCGGAGGGGGGCACACCCACCGTGGCTGAGCCTGAAATTTCAGAGGAGTCAGAACCTGAAGCACCTGCAGTTTTCAAGGGGCCTCCGGTTCCGACCACACTCCATGCGGCCTTGCTCGCGGAAGACCTTGCTGCGCTGGAACGCCTGCTCACTTCCAGCATCCCCTTGGAAACTCGGGATGCCCAACACCGTACCCCGTTGATGCGGGCCGTGCAGCTTGGAGATGCTGATGCGGTGGACTTGTTGCTCAAGCAGGGGGCCGATCCTGACGCCGCCGATCCTTTTGGCGACACTTCACTCACATGGGCGGTGGTGCAGCGGCGGATGGATTTGGTGGATCTGCTGCTCCAGCAGCAGGCGGACCCGGACAAGGGGCACCTCACGCCCCTGATGTGGGCCTCCCTCCAAAACGAACTGCCAATGCTGGAACGACTGCTGGAAGCGCAGCCCACCATCAACCTCCGGACCCGCGAGGGCTGGACGGTGATGCACTGGGCGGCAGAAAAGGGGGCCACCGAGGTGATGTGGGGGCTGCTACGGTCGGGGGCGGTGGTGAACGCTCAGGATCAAGCGGGCCGGACGGCCCTGATGCTTGCTGCTCGGCACGGGCATCTCACGACCGTCCGGCTGCTGCTGGATCGTGGTGCCTTGCGGGATGTCGAGGATTTCAAGGGAAACACCGCCCTCGATTGGGCGGAGACCAGCGGACGCTCAGACGTTGCCGAATTGCTGCGGCCCTGAGTCAGAGTCGGGCCACGGACGCTCCCGAAAAAAACGGCGGGGTTTTTTCTTTCTTCAGGCGCTGCAGGATCGCAGCAGCATCGCCTTTCTTCTCATAAAACCCAATCCGGAGCCGATACTGCGGCACTCCTGATTCCGAGTCCATGCGCGCCGAAAGGTACGATGCATCCACCTTGCCGGATAGCGCGGCAAGGTCCTTGAGCGCCGCTTCCAAGTCGGCATACAGCGGCAAGGTCAGCACCCACGGCTTGTTGAGGGGTTTGCGGAGGTCCAGCAGTTCCTTGGAGAGTTCCTGCGGACTCGGACGCACCGGCCAAAAACTTTTCGGGAAAATGCGTTCCGCCCGGAAGTGTTCCAGAATCTCCTGTCCCTGCGCTCGGGCCTCGTCCGGATTCTTGAAGAAGCCCACGCGCACCCGGAACCAGTGGGTGCCCTTGTAGGCGTTCTCGGTGCGGTGCAGGTAGGCATAGTGTCCTTCGCGCTGAAGCCGCCGCATCAGTTCCACCGCCTTGACAAACTCCCGCTCCGGGAGCGAGACCATTTGCACGGCGTACTTGCCCCGGTTCTTGCGCGAAAGGATATCGCGCATAGCATCCACCTCGGAGCGGAACTGCACCTTGAGGCGCTCGTCCTGCTCCACGAGCAGCCAATCCCGTGACGCCGCCACCCACTGCGTGGAGTCGAATTTGGTGCGGTTCTGCACCAAGACCGTGTGCCAGTTGTCCTCCGTCACTTCGGCGTCTTCTGAGGCCACCACCGACCAGTAGGGTTCCTCGCCAATCTCCACCAGCCGCGATTTCAACTCGGTGGGGATCGCAATCGGTTCTGCTGCCACTGGGTTTTCTTGCTCGGCTTGAGCGGCTTCTGCAACCGCGTCCTCAAGCTCTTTCGACATCCCCTCCATGTTTTGCAGAGGAAGGCGCAGGGACACCACCACGTTGGGGTGATCCACCGCTTGCTGAAGCATCACCAGGTATCCCAAAACTCCGGCGATCAGGAAGTTCAGCAGCCAGAGCGTGACGGGACGCCAGATGGGCGGGTGTGGGGCCAAAGCACTCATACAGGACTCAATCGGTGGCTGAGGTGACTATTCACTTGAGATCTTGAATGGGGTTTCCTAACGTCAATTGTTTATCCTCATCCATGTGAACACTCCTCACGCGAAATTCAAGAATGCAGGTGGTCCATAACAAACTCTGTCTCAGCGGACTGGAGGCCGAAACCCTCTTGCGGGAATTTGGCTCGCCGCTCTATGTCTATGAGGCCGAGGTGTTGCGGGAGCGGTTCCGTGCGTTCCAAGCCGCATTTCCGGAGAATGTCCACCTTCATTATGCTATGAAAGCAAATTCCAATCCAACGCTGCTGCGACTGCTCCAGCAGGAGGGCGCGTGGATTGACGCAGTCTCTCCGTTGGAGGTGCGTCTGGCACTGGATGCGGGCTTTGCTCCTGAACGCATCCTCTTCACCGGAAACAACTCAGCCCCTGACGAACTCGACTACTGCATCGCAAAAGGTGTGCCCGTGAACCTCGGTTCGCTGGAAGCGTTGCGGCGCTACGGGGAACGCTATCCGGGCACAGAGGCCTCGGTGCGTGTCAATCCCGGCATGGGCGCCGGGCACCACTCGCATTGCATCACGGGAGGTCCGGCCTCCAAGTTCGGCATCTACCACGACCGCGTGGCGACCGCCCTGAAAATCGCCACACAAAATCGTATCCGGATCATCGGGGTGCATTCCCACATCGGCACGGGCATCTACGCGCCAGAACCGATGCTTGCAGCGATGGAGTTGGTGTTGCAGGCGTCCCGAGGATTTCCGGAACTGCGCTTCATTGATTTCGGAGGTGGCTTCGGCATCCCCCACCGTCCTGAGCAAACGCCGCTCGACCTCCCGGAACTGGGTCGCCAAATGCAGGAACGCTTCTCCAGTTTCTGCAGCGAGTACGGACGTCCCCTGACCATGAAGCTTGAACCCGGACGTTTCATCGTGGGTCCAGCGGGCATCTTGCTCGTCACCACCACCAATTTCACAGACACGCCGGACTACCGCTTTGTCGGCGTCGATTCTGGATTCAATCACCTTGTACGCCCCACGATGTACGGTGCCTACCACCACATTCTCAACGCCTCACGCTCCACTGGTCCGGAGCAGGAGGTGGTTATCGCGGGCAACATCTGCGAAAGCGGGGATATTTTCTCCCGCAGCGAGGAGGGGATGACGCGCAAAATCCCGGAAATCCAAGTGGGCGACTGCCTTGCCCTCTGTGATGCTGGAGCTTACGGGATGTCGATGAGTTCGCAGTACAACACCCGCCCGCGTCCTGCCGAGGTGTTGGTGGAGAACGGGCAGGCCCGCCTCATCCGCCACCGGGAAACCTATGAGGATGTGATCGCCCCCTTCAACACCGAGCCATGATCCGCACCAAAATCATCTGCACCATCGGTCCTGCCTCGGAGTCCTACGAGATGCTCAAGCGCATGGCGGGCACGGGCATGAACATCGCCCGCCTCAACATGTCGCACGGGGACCACGAGTGGCATCACAAGGTCATCCGGCATATCAAAACCCTCAATCGGCAAATCCCCACGCCCATCGCCATTTTGCTCGACACGCAGGGTCCGGAAATCCGCACCGGCTCCCTCTCGGAGGATCTCGACCTCAAGCAGGGTTCGGTGATCACCATCAATGTCCGGGGCAAGAGTGATGTCGAGACGACCTCCATCCATGTGGATTACGACGACCTCATCCGCACCGTGAACCCCGGAGACAAGATCACGGTGGACAATGGACTCATCAACTTGGAGGTGTTGGAGAAGCACGACCGCGAAATGCGCTGTCGGGTGCTGGACGGCGGGGTGCTGAAGAGCAAGCAGCACGTCAACCTGCCTGGAGTGCGCGTCAACCTGCCTGCGATCACCCAGAAGGATCGGCGCGACATCCTCTTTGGGTTGGAGAATAACGTGGATTTCATCGCCCTCTCCTTTGTGCGTGAAGCCAACGACATCCGGCAACTCAAGGAGTTGATGGACAAGCAAGTCTGCAAAATCAAGATCATCGCCAAGATTGAGGATCAGGAGGGGGTTTCCAACTTGGAGGAAATCATCGAGGAGGCAGATGGAGTGATGGTGGCGCGGGGTGATCTTGGCGTGGAAATCCCCATCCACACCGTGCCTTCGGTGCAGCGTGAGCTCGTGCGCAAATGCGCGGAGCGCGGGCGGCGTGTGATCGTGGCGACCCACCTGCTCGAATCTATGATCAACAACCCCATCCCCACCCGCGCCGAGGTCACGGACGTTGCCAATGTGGTCTATGAGGAAGCCGATGCGGTGATGCTTTCCGGGGAAACCACCGTGGGCAAGTACCCACTGCGCTGCATTGATCAGCTTGTCAACATCGCCCGGACCATCGAGCAAAAACCAGGGCTGCGCTTTGTGGAGAACCTGCGCTCGGATTCCGACAAGCAGTCGCTCTCGAACGCAGCAGTCGCTCTGGCGGAATCGCTGGGAGTCCGCGGCATCGTTGTGATCACGCGACGCGGCGTGATGGCTGAATACGTCAGCAACTGCCGTCCGACGAAAAGCCTCATCTACGCCTTCACCAATGTCAGCCAAGCCCGCCGCACGATGATGCTCTGCCGGGGGTTGTGCTCCTACCGCATCAACTTCAGCGATGATCCGGAAAAAACCCTGCAAACCGCTTTCACCGCGCTGAAGGAACGCGAGGGTTTCCAGTCTGGGGAAAAGGTCGTGGTGATCTCCGACGTGCTGGCAGGTTCCGGCAAGATTGACGCAATCCAGATCCGCCAGATTCCTTGAGATGCCTCGTGTTGTGATGCTCCAGGGCACCGGCTCTGGAGTTGGCAAAAGCCTGCTCGCCGCCGGACTCTGCCGCTGGTTGGCAAACCGGGATTTTCTGGTGCGCCCCTTCAAGGCGCAGAACATGGCGCTCAACTCCGGGGTCACGCCGGACGGCAAGGAAATCGGACGCGCGCAACTGCTGCAAGCCGAGGCGTGCCGCGTGGTGCCGGACGTACGCATGAACCCGGTGCTGCTCAAACCACAGGGTCCGGGCGTTTCGCAATTGGTGCGCATGGGTGAGGCCATCCGGGTGTGTTCTGCACAGGAATACTACACGCTCGCCGAGGAAAATTTCCGGATCGTGCAGGAGGCGTTTGCCTCGCTGAAAACGGAGGGGGACTGGATCATCATCGAAGGTGCAGGCAGTCCGGCAGAGATCAACCTGCAAGCCACCGACATTGTCAACATGCGCATGGCGGAACACGCCCAAGCCCGTGTGATCATCGTCGGCGACATTGACCGGGGCGGCGTGTTTGCATGGTTCAAGGGCACCTACGATCTTGTGCAGAACCGCCATCGTCCGCTCATCCAGGGCTTCCTCATCAACAAGTTCCGGGGCGACGTTGCCCTGCTCCAGCCCGGCATCGAGCAGTTTGCCGAACACGTTCCAGTTCCGGTGCTGGGCGTGATCCCGTGGCGCGAGTTTGCCTTGGAGGACGAGGATTCGCAGAATTTGCGCTCCCACCTCGTTCCGGACGCCCGGCTTGAAATCGCAGTCGTCCGCACCCCGTACCTCTCCAACTTCACCGATTTCGACCCGCTCAAGCAAGTTCCCGGAATCTCCGTGCGCTTCACGCGCAATCCGGATGACCTCGCCTCAGCCAACCTCATCATCCTGCCCGGCAGCAAGAACACCGCGCATGACCTGTGCTTTCTCCACGAATCCGGACTGGCGGACGAACTGCGGCGCTTGCACGGACGCATCTGGATGCTTGGAGTCTGCGGAGGCTACCAGATGCTCGGCACAGCAATCGAAGACCCCGAAGGCATCGAATCTGAAAATCCCCCCGCTGCACGTCCCCCCTTTGCCAAAGGGGAGGAAGGGGGGATTTCGGGACTTGGACTCCTCGGGTTGCGAACCCGCATGGCTCCCGAAAAAACGCTGGTGCGGCGTGAATACTCCGGAAGCGGCTGGCTCGACGGAATCCACTGGCCCGCCTATGAAATCCACCACGGACGCAGCGAATTTGTCACTTCCGAAGAAAAATCCGGTGCAAGTTCCTTTGTCGCTGATGCTCCGGACCTTGGTGTGATTGACGTTGAGAACCGAGTTTTCGGCACTTACCTTCACGGTTTTTTCGACACTCCGGAAGTCGTCCGGAAAGTTCTCGCGTTGCTCACTCCGGAGTTGTTCGAGCTTCCGCCTGCGTTCCACGACCTCAAGGAGCGCGAACTCGACGCGCTTGCCGATTTCCTTGACGAACACTGCGACGTGCCCCGCCTGCTCGGCATGAACGCTTCCGGAGGGTGAGATGGATCGTGGCACGATCCACATGAGCCTCCATTTCGCGGTGCCGCTGGCCTGTGCGTTCGGGCTGTTCCGGAACCGCTGGCGTTCCGTCTTCCTGATCCTGATGGCCACGATGGCGGTGGACCTCGATCACCTGTTTGCCGACCCCCTCTACGATCCCTTCCGTTGCGGCATCAACTTCCATCCCTTCCACTCCGACCCTGCCATCGGGCTGTACCTGCTGCTGCTCGCCTTTCCGGTCACGCGCCTGCCCGCGCTGGGCTTGCTCATCCACATGGTGCTGGACGGTCTCGATTGCGTCTGGATGGGGATTGCATGAATCGGGTTTTCGCTCGATTATTACATCCGCTTTGTGTTGAACTGAAGCAAAAGCACTCAACTTGGCACGTGACCGAAAAAAACGATGGACGCTCCGCAGTACGAAACGGATTTCTACGGCTGGACCAACCAGCAAGCGACCTTGCTGCGGGCGGGCAAGCTGTTGGACGCTGACATCGCGCACATCGCCGAAGAAATTGAGGACATGGGGAAAAATCTCAAGCGCGAGCTGGTGAGCCGCCTGGAAATTCTCTTCATCCACCTGCTCAAGTGGCAGTACCAGCCGGGGCATCACGGCAACAGTTGGCGGTACAGCATTGACGAACAACGTGCCAAACTGGTGGATCACCTTGAAGACAACCCCAGCCTCAAGCCCCAACTCCCGGAAGCGGTCGAGCGGAGCTACAGATACGCGATCAGAGGTGCTGCTAAGGAAACTGGGCTGCCCGGAAACACCTTTCCGAAATCCTGTCCATGGACTTACGAGCAAGCCCTCAACGAGAATTTCTGGCCTGAATGAAGAACAAGTAGGGTCCTCAGCCAACTCAAGAAGATGATCTCGGAAGGCCCGGAGTTCCATCATTGGCTGGAGATGGACTCGCAGTACACAAGCAAGCGGCGGCCCATTCCGGAACGCACTCTCGACGGCCTCGAACTTATCGAAGGCAAGGGGGATTTCGGGGATTTCCAAGGACTCGTCTCTGTCGTCAAGGCGCTCTACCACACCCTCATCCGCCGCGAGATCACGGTCTGCACGGTGGACCGCGATCCCCTCCAGATCGAAGCGGACCTGCGTCGCTACCTCCAGCACACCCTGCTCGCCCGCGCCACGCGCAACAAGGCGTTCGCGCACGTCATGGTTCCGCGATTCACCTTCATCGACCCCCTCTCCGGACGCAAGATTGATGAAGCGGACCTCAACTACATGGAGTTCGTCGAGCGCATCCTCCAGAACATGCAGACCCGCTACCACTATCCTGCATCGCTTGCGCTTGCCACCATCGTCTTTGCCCTGCGCAAGCAGGTGATTGATTTCCGCAACATCCTCAGTTAACCGAAAGCGGCGTTGGTGTCGGGATCTGTGCCGATTCGTCCTGAAACCGGGAACCCTCTCCCGCTTTTCCAGCTCGGTCCACTACCACCCTGAGTTTGCGGGGGGGCAGGTTGCCCCTTCCTGTAAGGCACTGACAATACAACTCACACCAAAGATTCGGTCAATCTGGTTCAATCACATAGTAGGGTATTTTTAGGGTGGTCTTTTCATAATCTCTCTTAAATATCGGTTTGACCTTGTTCAAGAGAGTCATATCCAGCTTGCGATCACCCTTTTCAAGAACAATCTGAGAAAGGTATAGCGTGTTACCTATCCGATGCAATCCAGCATGAGCAAGGTGGTAATTTTCGACGATGTACTTCCATGATTCCCATGATGCCGCTTGGTTAATATAACGAGCGTTAATATAAATGAAGCGAGCATTGAATTCATCTTCATAGTTTCTTATGACTTCAGTTGACCCAGAAAGGTTGGAACAGTACCTTTGAGCAAAATAACAAACCGCCACATTTTGTGCAGACCCGAGTGCAAATAACTTATCTGAAGGTTCTGTTCGAGATTTCACATACTCTCCAGCAACATCCAATCCAAGAAACTGCACATCGTACTGTCGGTCAATACTTGCTTTCAAATCACCATACGCATATACCATTACAATAACAGGTCCAATGATCGACAGATATGGTAATTTCAGAAGGCTTGACACTTTAGAAAAGGCAACCTGCATGCAATACGCGACTCCGAACGAAAAAAAATAAACATACGGCATTTGATAATAACTATGCTGATTGACGTGATCACTGAAGACCACCATGAATGGAATCATTGAAAATAAATTGAGCATCATAAAAATTCTGAACGTACTCTTCACCAATAAAATAAACAATACTCCAACAAGAAAAATATAGCTCAACAAGTATGTGTAATTATCAAGAAAATACCCAATGGAATCTATCGCTTTCCAGTATGCAATGTCAAACGATTGAAGGGGCTTGATCCGGCCACTGGCATAATCGGAATGCCCCGGATTATGCAAAAGATTTGAGACAAGGTAGATTGGAAAAATCAGGACCGTCAGAAATCCGGACCAAGGCATGAGTTCGCGGATTCGGTTGCTTGAACTTATTGCGCGGAGCAACTCTTGATAGGGTATCACGGCAAGGATCGCAATTGAGGGCACAATAAATGCTGACTTGTAAAACCCTGTCACCGTCCATGCCAGACCTGTCAATAAAGAAAGGGTCCATGAAGGAGACGTTTTCCATTTATTAAACAGGACAAACGTTAACAGCAAACAGGCCAGTCCGGGTGCTTCGGGTTGGATGTTTCTGCCGAAAAAAACATTGATCGGCAGGATCGTCATTACCAAAGCCGTCAACAAGGACAAGGTTTTATCCTTGCTGAGTTGTTGTGTGAGGATGAACGCGAGGAAAATGGAACCCAATGAAAAGAGAATCATTTGCAGTCTGACACTCCAAACATTTTCTCCAATGATTTTCCAAACCAATGCGGCAGTGTAAGAAATCAAGGGAACCTGGGCATAGGTATTGAAATCCTTGTCATCATAAAAAAACACTTTCCTCTCAAGAGAAAAACCTTCGTTGAGATAATGCAGTGCCATGCTTAAATACTCGTTCTCTTTCATATTATGATAGCCAATGCTCGGATAATTGATGTGGTAAGAACGCAGATAAGCACCAAAGACAAGAATAATGGTCAAGCCAATGTAAACTCGATGCTTGAGTGCCAAACCAAGCAGAAGATGAGCGGTCAGCGAATGAGCACTGTTTTCTTGGTTTTTCTCATTATCTTGCAGCATGCTTACCTTAGAGCGTGGATTCAAATCGTCAGTGAAACAGGTGGGTTAATTCCGGAGCATAGCGGGATAACAAGCCTGTTTTTGAGGTGATCCATGACCTCCCTTACTTGAGACGCACCCAGATCGCTCCGGAGCCACCGTGCCGGGGAGGGGCGTCATGGAACTCCCGGAGGTAGGGGGTGCCGTTGCGCTGGAGCCACTGCTCCACCGAGTGTTTCAGGACTGGCCCCTGAGTTCCGGAGTGGAGTCCTTTTCCGGTGATGATCAGAATGTTGTGCAAGCCGTGCGCATGGCTCGTTTTCACGAAGTTCTGCACAATCCGGATCGCCTCTGCCTGCGTCTTGCCGTGCAGGTCAACGGTTTCGTCGGGATGCTTGGGTGAGGAGTGGCGCTTGGATTTGCGCGGGGAGGCGAGCAGGTCGTCAGAAAGTGCGTCGGGATCCCCGTCCGGAAGCTCAGAGTTCCGGAGGGCGGACTCCATCAGGCGGTCATCGTCTTCAGAGAACTCGAAGGAGAGAGTGGAGGGGGGCTTGCGACCCATGACGGGTCAGAAGTAGTAGCGGGCGGTGAAGGCATTGTAGAGGCTCTGCTCTTCATCCACCGTGCTGCGGCTGATGAAGCCCAACTCTGCGCCAAAGCTGAAATCCGGGAGCGAGACCATGAAGAACTCGGCACCACTGAAGGCTTTGAGGATGGTGCCTCGTTCGCTTCCCGAACTGGCGAGTCCCAAGCCTCCGCCCACGAAGAGGTCGAAGCGGTTTTTGGTGAGGTAAACATGGGACAGTCGGCCTTCCAGATTGAAGCGGCTATTGGACGAAGTGCTTTTGCTGACATAGCGGATGACGAGTTCCAGCGCATTGGTGTCATCAAGCCAGTTTTTGAGGGAGAGGTGTTCCTCGCCAGTGCTGGGGCGGTAAATCAGGCCCATCCCAAGGCGGCGGACGAGGCTCCGGGGATTTCCCTCGAACTCGATGATGCTGATGTCGGTACGCTCCACCTTGAGTTCTTGAGCCGTGAGCGGGGATTCGAGGACGATCGTTTGGTCATCCATGCCCCGGATGTTGCCATGAAGGGTACTGCCGTCGTTGAGGTGTACGATTTCCGCCGACACAACCAGCGCCGACAGGGGCAGCAACAGCAGAGACAGGAGACGTTTCAACATTTGTAAAATCAGAGTTCGCAGTCTTCGACAACCTACAGAAATGCAATTCGTGAACCGCATCTCCAAACTCCAAACTCCTGACGCTGGGTCATGCCGAACCCCTTGGAGTTCCCCTTGACTTTGCCGCCTGTTCTCGGACAATACTTGACTTGACCACATGCCTGATTTCCATGAGCAAAATCCACCCCACCGCCATCATTGAGACTGGCGCGATGCTTGGCAGCGACGTCGCCGTTGGCGCGTACAGCCAGATTGGCCCGCAAGTGAAGCTCGGCGCGGGCTGCATTCTGCACTCGCACGTCGTGCTTGCCGGAAACACCACCATTGGTGAGCAGAACGTGTTCCACCCCTTCTCCTACGTTGGGGGGGAGCCGCAAGACCTCAAGTACCACGGCGAGGACACGCAGGTGGTCGTTGGGAACCACAATACCTTCCGGGAAGGCGTTTCGGTCCATCGGGGCACCCAGGGCGGCGGCGGTCGCACCACACTGGGCAGTCACAACCTGTTGATGGGTTACGTCCATGTCGCCCACGATTGCCACATTGGCAGCCACAACATCCTTGCCAACTACACGGGACTCAGCGGCCACGTCACGATTGCAGACTATGTCACACTTGGCGGGCAGAACGGTGTCGCGCAGTTTTTACGCATCGGTTCCTACGCTTTCACGGGCGGGGCTTCGCTGATCGATGGACATGTTGCCCCTTATGTCACGGGCTACGGCAACCGCTTCGAGGTCAAGGGTGTCAACATCGTCGGACTCAAGCGCCACGACTTTTCGCAGGCGGCGATCAACAACATCCTCGAATCGCACCGCATTTACTTCCGGGGAGACCTCAAGGCCGACGAGGCCATCCGCATCATCGAGGAAACTTTCGGGGACACCTCGGAAGTGCGGATGTTCCTCGACTTTGTTTCCGAAACCAAGGGCAGCGTGAAGCGCTAACGAGTGCACCGGGCATGACTTCCAATCTGTTGCAACGGCTGGAGCAGCAGCTTCAGCGACATTGGGTTTCGCAGGAAACCCGCCGGACCTGGGCGGAGTGGAACCAGTGGCTCGCCGCTGCCGGATGCGAGGTTGCGCCGCCGCTGCCCGGAACTCTTGATGCCAGCAGCACGGTGCCCTACCAGTTCTGGCTGGAACACGCCGAATCGGTTTTGGAGCCGCATCTGGACTGGCTGTCCCGGTTGGGTTCTCCTGCATGGTTGCAGCGCCATCAGGTGCAGGTCGTTCCCAGGCAACTCAAGGAAAACTCCGGCTCTGGAGGTTGGGATTCGCTGGACCTCAACTCGCTCCAGACCGAACTGGCGCGGCTGGTGGATCAGATTCATGTGGTCCAGCAGCAACTGCGTGGAACCTCGCCGCTCAAGCACAGCCCGTTTGCCACCGCGCATCGTCCTGCTGCGGCTCTCACTCCCGTCAGTGCTGGTCAACTCCACCCCCCCCTGCTTAGTCCCCAACTCCTGCAACGCGAACTCAAACATCGGTCTGCAACCCCGGAGTCGAAAAAAGAGGAAACTCCTGCAGTCCCGGAATCAAAGTACGTTCCACTTCGTGAGACGTATCTGAGTTTCAATGCGTGGTGCGATCAGTTGGAAGAACTGGACATCCCGCTCGCCAAGGAAATTGACGGCAAGGTCCGGGTGTCGAGCAGCCACGCGATTTCGTTCCGGCAGTTTGGATACCGATTGCTGCGCCGTGGGCGGGATGACCAAGCGCAGAAGCAGCTTCAGCACTACCTCGAGCGCTTTGAGCAACTGCGGCAGGACGGGGTGGACACCAAGCTTGCTGCCGAAGCCGAACCTGCTCTGGAGCCGGAAAAAACAGAGCCCCCGAACCCCCCTCCCACGCCCAAGGTGGAGGAGTACCAAAGCTTCCAGTTGTGGCTGGATTGGCTCAAGTCCCAGGAGGTTGATCCCCAAGCCTTCACGCAGGCGCCCCTGGAATCCCGCAGCAGCCACCGCATTTCCTTTCCGCAATTCTGTCGACGGCTGGAGCGTCAGCTTGACGATGTGGAGGGATTCCGAAAAGCTGTTGCTGAGCTTGGCGAGGCGTCTTCTACAGCCTAAACCCCTACAGCCTAAACCCCTGACATGATCGAAGCCATCCACGCACTCCGGCAGCAGGCCGAGCAGGAACTGGAGCGCCTTGATGACGCCGCCGCCCTTCCGGAGTGGTACCGCCGCTACTTGGGGCGCAAGGGCGAACTGACCCAGCAACTCAAGCAGATGGGGGCACTATCCCCGGAAGAACGCCCGAAAATGGGCAAGGTCGTCAACAAGGTCAAGCAGACGCTCGAGGACGCCTTCCACGCCCGACAGCAGTCCTTGCAGACCGAGCAATTGAACCGTGAACTCGCCGGGGACGACTTGGACGTCACCCTCCCGGGGCGCCCGGTCCACACCGGACACCTGCACCTCACCACCCAGACCTTGCGCAAAATCTACCGCATTTTTGGAGAGATGGGCTTTCAGGTCTATGAAGCGCCGGATGTGGAAACCGACGAGTACAACTTCCAGTTGCTCAATATTCCGGAATACCACCCCGCCCGCGATATGTGGGACACGTTCTGGGTGAACGATCAGGTGCTGCTGCGTACCCACACCTCGCCGGGACAAATCCGGGCAATGCGCGAATACCACCCCGATCCCATCCGTGTGATCCTGCCCGGCAAATGCTACCGTTACGAGCAGATCACACCGCGCTCCGAACACCAGTTCTTCCAAGTCGAAGGACTCGCGGTCGGCAAGAACATCCGGCTCACCGACCTCATCGGGGTGATGTCCGAGTTCGCCCGCAAGATGTACGGGCAGGAGCGCGAGGTACGCATCCGGGGCAGCTATTTCCCGTTCACGGAGCCGAGTATCGAGATCGACATGAGTTGCAGTTGCGAAAAGGTGGGCTGCCGCCTCTGCAAGCAAACGGGCTGGCTGGAGATCGCCGGAGCCGGCATGGTGCACCCCGTCGTGCTGCGCAACGGCGGTTACGAGCCAGAGGAATGGACGGGCTTCGCCCTCGGGATGGGCGTGGAGCGACCCGCCCTGCTCAAGCACGGCATCCAGGACATCCGCTACTTCTACGGCAACGACCTGCGCTTTCTGCAACAGTTCTGAGCCGAGTTTTCCCCTCCTCACGTCCGGATGACACTGCGAGAGGATGTCAAATGAAGGAAGATGGACAGGACTGAGCCATTTCCTCCGACCCTTCGTGGTGGGGGGGTGCATAAAAAGAAGCGTGCCGCACACGTTGCCATTTTCGAGTGGGCACACAATCTCAAGCGAGTTGCCGCCGCACTCCTCAGAACACTGATGATCCCCGGTTCCACCTGTTTGCATGAGCCAGTTTATTATACCATCTCTCCATCACGAAACACACATGAGTCAAAGTCTCACTTTTACTTGCCCCCTGTACATGCTTGCCCAAGTGCTTCGTCTTTGCGATCCAGGGGATTTATGATACGCTAACCAACCGACCTTCAAGGAAGCCCTGATGGACTCAGCCAAACACTCCCAAGTCATTGAAGAGTACCTCCTGACCCTCTACCAATCGCAGAAATCCGGAGAACTGATCAAGGCGGTGAACCTTGCCGAGCGGATCGGGGTCAGTCCGCCAACGGTCCACGCCACGCTGCTGCGGATGAAACGGGACGGGCTGATGGAGCTTGGCGAATCAAAGGAGCTTNAATTCACTCCCGCAGGACTGAAGGAAGCGGAAAACATCGCCTACCGCCACAACCTCGCGGAATACTTCCTCTGCAACACCCTCGGGGTGCCGTGGCACGAGGTCCACAAACACGCGCACCAGCTTGAACACGCCATGACCCCGCTTGTTGTGGAAAAACTCGCCGAATTCCTTGGGGAACCGGAGTTCTGCCCGCATGGGACCCCCATGCCCGGAACCGCACTTCCTGATGAAATGATCTCGCTGACCGAGGTGGAGGTCGGCACCGAAATGGAGGTAACTCGGGTTTCAGAAGAACTGGAAGAGTCGGAAGAGTTGCTCCGGATTCTCCATGACCACCAAGTGATTCCCGGACAGTTGCACACGCTGGTGGAGAAATCTGAGGTCATGAGTTCCCTGACGCTGGAGCAAGGATCGGAGCAAACCGTGCTGCCCTTTCATGTCGCCGACAAGATTTTTGTTGTGCCGGTGACGTCTCCTGCATGAGCCGCCCTCCTGTCCCTGCAGGCGGCTTTCGCCCCTGATTCCGACGGTCCACTTTCTGTACATGCCACATCGCACCTCCCGCTGGTCTTGGCTCACGGCAGGACTCGGTCTGGTGTTCTCGGTGCCGGTGGTGAGCCTTCTTGTGCTGGCGTTTTCTGCCCAGCACGGAGTGTGGTCGCACTTGGCCTCAACGGTGCTTCCAAGCTACCTCACCAACACACTACTGCTGGTGCTGGGCGTGGGCGTGGGAACTTTCGTGATCGGCGTTGGTGCAGGCTGGCTTGTGGCCATGCAGGAGTTTCCGGGACGGCGTGTACTGGAGTGGGCCTTGCTGCTGCCAATGGCGTTTCCGGGATACGTTCTGGCGATTGTGTATGTTGAGGTGTTCGAGTACGCTGGCCCCGTGCAGGCACTGCTCCGCGAGTTGTTTGGGTGGAGTTCTCCACGCGACTACTGGTTCCCGGACATTGCCTCGGTGGGCGGCGCGGTTTTCCTGCTCTCCTTGGCGCTCTATCCTTATGTTTACCTGCTGGCCCGCAACGCCTTCACTCAACAGGCCTCGGTGCTGCTGGACGCCAGCCGGATGCTGGGGCATCCCTCCCGAAAGGCGTTCTGGGAGGTGGCACTGCCGCAAGCACGTCCGGCGATCATTGTGGGGATCAGTCTGGCTCTGATGGAAACCCTCGCAGATTTTGGCACCGTCCAGCTTTTGGCGGTTCCAACGTTCACGACTGGAATTTACCACACCTGGTTTGGCACCAACAACGCCCCTGGAGCCGCACAACTGGCCCTCGCCCTGCTCGGCGGAGTGACTCTGTTGTTTGTGTTGGAACGCTGGTCTCGACGTCAGCAACGCTTTCACACGCGCAGCACCGCCACCAAGTTCCCCCTGCGTCACCCCTGCCCTGGAATTCGGGGCTGGCTGACCTTGCTGGCGGGAGCCTTGCCATTGCTGTTGGGATTTGTACTGCCTGCGCTGTTCTTGCTCGGATGGGCCCTCCACAGTTGGGAGCGGTTGCCGTTGGATCGTTTTGTGGACGACGCCAGCCACAGCCTGCTGCTTGCGGCAGTGACGGCGGGATTGGCCGTGGTTCTGGGGGTCGCTCTCGGCTACGGGATGCGGTTGTGCCGACAACGGCTGGTGCGCGTCCTCATCCGGATCGTCAGCTTGGGATACGCGATTCCCGGACCCGTGGTTGCGCTGGGGTTGCTGATTCCTCTTGCTCAACTGGACCAGCGCATCAACCCATGGCTGGAGCAGCAGTTCGGAATGGGAGCCGCCTATTTGCTGAGTGGTACGTTGTTTATTCTCATTGCTGCATACCTCACCCGCTTTCTCGCCTTGGCTTTTGGTACCACAGAATCGGGGCTGGCGCACATCACTCCCAGCATGGACGAAACCAGCCGCACCCTTGGCAAAAGCACCTCGCAAACCCTGTACTCCGTGCATGTTCCGCTGTTGCGGGGTAGCCTCTTGACTGCGCTGCTGCTGGTGTTTGTCGATGTGATGAAAGAACTCCCGGCCACGCTCATGCTGCGCCCCTTCAACTTCAACACTCTCGCCACCCGAGCTTACGGCTATGCTTCCGATGAAATGTTGGAACCGGCAGCACTGTGGTGCTTGGCGATTGTCGTGGTGGGGCTGACTCCGGTGGTCCTGCTCAACCGTCAGTTGCGGCAAGCCCACACCCGTCAAGAAACCCCGTCTCATCGCCTGATGCCCGTTCCGGACCTTCCGGAGGCGGCCCCTGCTCCTGAAGCTTCTCATGCTTGAATGCCATCGACTCTCGAAGCAGTACGGCAACGTGCTTGCCGTGCGGGACATGAGCCTAACCCTTGAAGGACCGGACTTCCTCTCGGTACTTGGCCCCTCCGGATGTGGAAAATCCACCCTGCTGCGTCTGGTCGCTGGGCTGGAGCATCCTGATTCCGGAGAAGTCCGCCAAGACGGGACCACTCTCAACGGCAACGGAAAATTTGTGCCTCCGGAGAAGCGGCACTTCGGCATGGTCTTTCAGGACTTCGCCCTCTTTCCACACATGACGGTCGCTGAAAACATCGCCTACGGTATTCGGGGTCTCAAAAGGGACCGGCAAAAGCGCGTGGTGGAACTGCTGGATTTGGTCAGCCTGCCGCACCTCTCGGACCAGATGCCGCACCAGATCAGCGGCGGAGAACAGCAGCGGGTTGCGCTCGCCCGCTCACTCGCCCCCCAGCCCCAGTTGATCCTCATGGACGAGCCGTTCAGCAACCTCGATCACCAACTCCGGGTTCAGCTTCGGCAGGAGATTCACGGCATCCTCAAGCATGAGGGCGTCCCCACGATCCTTGTCACACACGATCAGAGCGAGGCCATCACCTTTTCTGACCAGATGGTGCTGATGAATCGGGGAACACTGGTGCAGTCCGGAACCCCGATGGAGGTTTATCAGCAGCCAAGTTCGCTCTGGGCAGCCACTTTCGTGGGCGAAGCCAACCAGCTTCCCGTCTACTGGGACCAAGGCAAGCTCCACTCCTCGCTTGGCATCGTGACCCTGCCCCCGGAAGTGGGCGAGCCGGCGGCCACGCTCTTGGTGCGTCCGGAGAACTTGCGGCTCCAAGCTGCCAATTCGGGAGGGGTTCGGGGAGTTGTCCGTCAGGTGGAATTCCGGGGGGCGTCTCAATCCATCGAAGTCCAACTGGAATCCGGAGAAGTCGTGCGCATCACCATGCCTCCACAAACCGCCTGCGCTCCGGAAGAAGCGGTTTCGATTCATCTCGACGGCTTCCTCTGCTACGGCGCGGCTGGTCAACTGCTTTCCAGCCCCAAGGGCTTGATGGAATGATCCCTCGCATGACGCGCACGATGATGCTGGAAGTGCTGCGTCAGGACTACGTGAGGACGGCCTGGGCCAAGGGCCTTAAGGAGCGCAGAGTGGTGCTGCGCCACGCCGTCAAGAACGCCCTCATCCCGGTCGTCACGCTGATCGGCCTGCAGATCCCCATCATCGCCGGGGGCTCGGTCATCATCGAGACCATCTTCAATCTGCCCGGGCTCGGGCGCTTGATGCTGGACGCGCTCAACCTCCGCGACTACCCGGTGGTGTCCGGCGCTAACCTGTTCTTCGCTTCCGTGATCGTGCTCATCAACCTCGCCACCGATCTGGCGTACGC
>PBTB01000019.1 GCA_002726945.1 Deltaproteobacteria bacterium
GTTAAAAAACATAATATTATCAATATTTTATAAAAATTAAATACACTAAAATTAAACGTCATTAACTGACTGTTAAAAAAATATCTTAAATTTCAGTTATTTAGTACCTGCTCAATGTGGGTGAGATGGTATCTTCATTTCAGGAAATCGCCTAAAGGCGTGATTTGCAGGCATGGACCACTCCTGCAAATTGACGAAATTGGGGCAAGCAAACCGCATCAGACCGTCCCCGCCTTGACGAAGGAGGCGGTGAGGGGGTCGATGCCAATGCTGTTGAGTGCCCATTCCCAGCGTTGGTCGTGTTCTAAATCCATCACCAATTCCGCATCCAGAGGGCTGAGCCACCAGATTTCCTCCTGAATCTCGCGGTCAAGTTGTTCCGCGCCCCACCCGGAGTAGCCGCAGCCGAGCAGGTAGCGTGAGGGGCCATGCTCCTCGGCAAGGGCACGGATGACATCCTGTGCAGAACTCAGCCGGAGTTGTTTGGAGATGGAAGTGGTGGCCTCGTTTTCGTAATCGGAGCTGTGGACGGCCCAGAACATCTCGCTTTGCTGCACCGGGCCTCCGATCATCAGAGGGCATGCAAAGGCCGGGTTTTCGTGCAGGCTTTCGTCCGCGAGGATTTCCCGGACCTGCACCGAGGCGGGTTGGTTGACCACCAACCCAAACGCCCCCTGTGTATCGTAGTTGCATAGCAGAACCACAGATTTCTCGAAATAGCCGTCCTGCAACCTGGGCAGGGCGACCAACAAACCCGGAACGTCACTTGTTGACATGGCATCTCTTGTTGCAGTGGTTGAACCGTCATGAGTCGGCCCCTCTCCCGAATGCGGCGTGAGCCAATCAGCCCGGACCATGTGCAAGCCAAACGCTTCCTGCACAGAATCCGGCATCACCGCTCCACCACTCTCTCCCGAAACCAGCCTGCTCCGGACACGCTGGAAGTGCTACAAGGCATCTTCAAAGCCTCTGGACACCATTATTTAATGACCCTCGCCAAACTTCGCAAGCTTTGGTTTGAGTCGGTGGACCATTTTCTCGCTCAAAACGCCTTTCCCCGCAACTTCTCGGTCACAAAAAACTTCGCCGTTACCCAAGAGTGGTTGCAGCGTTTTGCCGACCAACGACCAACTCCGGAACTGCTGGAGGTGCTGACACGAATCCGGGGACGCGACTTCAGCCGCATGGAGCATCTGCTGAAGACGCTGTCCGGGCGACTCGACCGCGAGCTTGCACCTGCCGAGGAGCAGTTGATCCGGGGGTTCGCCGCTTTCCGGGCCAGTGAAACCGTGCTGCACCTGACCGTGTATGACGGCAGCATCGCGCAGGCGCTTCAGTTTGAAATGCCGAGTTACCTCAAACTGCTGCATCGCTTGCTCCCGGAAATGCGTATCGACCGCATCCGTTGTCATGTCGGAGATCTTGGACAGGTGCAGGCGGATCAGCAATTGGTCGCGGAACTTGCCGAGGCGTGGCCCTGCTTGCTTCCGGAAACGGTTGGGCGGTGTTGTGCCCCGGCTTTCATCCATCGCGCCTCTAAGCGGCAGGCGGTGCTGGTGTTGCTGGTGGAATCGGAAGCCGTTCGCGAGGAACTGATCCGTGTTCCAGGGCTGGACTGGATCCACGCAGAAATCACGTGCAATCACCCCGCCGCCAGCGGCAGCTTTCCCCGTGTTTCCCTTGCCGTGCGTGCCGGAATCTCCGTGCAGCACGTCCGGACAAATGCTGTGGCACTTGCCGCGCCTCTCGTTGAAACGCCTGCCACCGAGTCTGAGGTGACGGCTGCCCCCGTCCAGCGGCAGGTACAGCGTATTCTCAATGAGTTGCGCACCCCCAAACCCGCCCTAGCAACTCAGGACTCCAGCGACTCCCAGAATGCAACGTAACTTCGATAGCGCACCGCGCTGATTGCACCTTCGGCAACCCCCTGCTGCACCGCGCAGTCCGGTTCGTGACGATGGCTGCAACTCGCAAAGCGGCACTGCGTCCACAACGGGGCGAATTCCACAAAATGCTGATCCAGTGTTTTCCGGGTCACACCGAGCGGCTCAAGTTCACGGATACCCGGCGTGTCCACAAGGTAGCCGCCTTCCGGGAGCCGGAACATCTCGGCCATCGTGGTGGTGTGCCTCCCCTTGCCGCGTTTTTGGTTGACTGCGCCCACGCGGATTTCCCAGTCCGGATAGAGTGCCTTGACAAGTGAGGATTTTCCCACACCGGAATGTCCCGCCAAAACCGAGGTGCGCTTCCGGAGGCAAGCACGGAGCGTCTCTAATCCGGATGGTTTCGTGGCACTGGTGAGCAGCACGGAATAGCCCAAGCCCGTGTAAAGCTTCCGGATGGTTGCGGTTTCTTGGGTTTCGCCAAGGTCCGTCTTGTTGAGAACCAGCACCGGAGTCAGTCCGCCATCAAGCCCGGCGACGATGAGGCGGTCCACCACCCCGTGCCGAAATTCCGGACGCTTCAGGGCTGCGACGATGAGTAGCTGTTCGGCATTGGCGACCAGCGTTTGCTCCGGAAGCCCTTCACGGGAGCGGCGGGCCAAGCGACTGTGGCGGGGATGCACCTCACAAATCCAGCCTGCATCTTCTGCAGCGTCCGGTTCGACCTCCACGACATCCCCAACCGCGATGCGGGCTTCAGAGGCGTTGTCCTGAAAGAGGTTGCCCCGGATGCGGCAAAGCCGGGATTCGGCCGGTCCAAGGTCAACATAGTAGAAACTGCGGGTGCGCNGGAGNACNACNCCAGTGGAAAACTTGNAGGANGTTGGGGAGTTCGAGGCTTNNGAGTNGCGCACNGGAANNCCGGGCTACTCCCCGGAATCGAAGTCGAANGGNTCTCCGTCNGNGCGGTACTCGTTGAGCTTGTTGCGCAGGGTGCGGATGCTGATNCCNAGCATCTGCGCNGCNNTGGTGCGNTTGCCCTTGGTTTCCCGNAGGGTTTCGAAGATGAGCTTCTTTTCNGCCTCCTTCATGGACATCCCCACCTCAATNCCCAGNGCNGNAGNGTTGCTTGGCNGNCNGCAGGGCNGCAGGGGNGCCAGACGNAGAANCGTTNAGAGAAACNGCAGCNGCGAGGTCGGCGTTCAGTGANCCTNGACCGGTTTGGGANTGCATGAGCAGGTTGTGGGGCANGANCTCCTTGCCGTTGCACAGCANCAGGGCGCGNTCCACCACNTTCTCCAACTCCCGGACNTTGCCGCGCCAGTTGTNGTGCATGAACATGTCCATCGCCTCCTGNGTGATCACCGGNTTTTCNCGCCCGTTGATGCGGGCGTGCTTGNNGAGGAAATGANNNACNAGAATATGAATGTCGNCCTTGCGGTCGCGCAACGGNGGNAACACCAGCGGGATGACGTTGAGGCGGAAATAGAGGTCTTCCCGGAACTTGCCGGACTCNATCATCTCCAGCATTTCNCGGTTGGTGGTGGCNATCACCCGGACATCAATGCTGANCGGACGNTCNCCCCCAANCTTGTCAATCTCGTACTCTTGCAGCACCCGCAACAGCTTNGCCTGNAGGGGAAGNGCCATCTCGCTGATTTCATCCAGCAGAATCGTTCCCGTGTGCGCCTGCTCGAACTTCCCCCGGTGATCGGTGTTCGCACCCGTGAACGCNCCTTTCTTGTAGCCGAACAACTCGCTCTCCAGCAGAGTCTCCGGGAGCGCGGCGCAGTTGATGGCGACAAAGGGCTTGCTGGCGCGGTCGGAGTTGAGGTGGATGAAGCGGGCGAGCAACTCCTTGCCGGTGCCGCTCTCGCTTTGGATGAGGACGGGAGCCTTTGCCTTTGAGATGTTGCGGGTGACTTCCAGCAGGTTGAGCATCTCCTGATTCTGGGTGATGATCTCCTTGTAGCTTTCGCTGCCCCCGGATTTCTTCGGAGCNGGAGCCGNTCCTTGCGTCATGGGTCCGGTGTGCTCTCGGAAGGTTAGCGCCCGCTCGACCACAAAGGTGAAGGTGTCGAAGTTGAAGGGCTTCATCACATAGTCGAACGCGCCGTGCTTCATCGCCTCCACGGCGGTTTCCACGGTCGCATAGGCGGTGACCATGATCACCGCCTTCGACGAATCGANNCGTTTGATGTCCTTGAGCAACTCCAGTCCNCTGCGCTTGGGCATGGTCATGTCGGTGATGACAAGCGAGTAGTCGTTTTTCTCGATCTTCTTCAGNGCGTCGTTGGCGTTGTGCGAAAGCTCCACGGGGTAGCCNCAGTGCTTCAGNGTCTCCGACATGGCGATGCGCATTTCGACTTCGTCATCAACGATCAGNATGGNATTCATGGAGTTCTCTTTGGTCTCTGTAAGACGGTTGTNNTCGTCNGGGTCATGAGTCGNNANCAGGCGCAGACTGCGGAATGCGCACNGTCACCCGGGTTCCGGAATCGGGNGTGCTGTCNATGGCGATCACCGCCCCGTGGGCTTCAAGAATGTTCCGCACGATCGCCAGCCCCAGCCCAGCCCCCAATTCCTGTGTGGAAAAGAACGGCTCAAAGGCTTGCTCCAGCACTTCCGGAGCCATGCCNGAACCNGTGTCGGNGATCACCACTTCCACCACCGGAAGTGCAGTNCGGTTCNGGGCTNCTTGACCAAACNCAGCCAGAGNTTCTGCNTCCGTGATCGTCCGTTCGCAGGAACTGAGGTGGAGGTCGCCCGACTCGACCATCGCNTGCACNGCGTTGAGCAGCAAGTTCCGGAAAACTTGGCGGAGCCGCTCTNCGGAACCNNGCACNATCNNGACTTGGGCGTGGAGGTCAGTATGGACCCGAATNTTNTTGTACTCTACCAATTGNCTGAGAAATCTCAAACTCTCCTGCAAAANCTCCTGCAAATCAGCNNNNCCNGTNNGCAGCAGTGGNTGGGGTTGGGTGTACTCCAGAAAGTTCGAGACGGTTTGATTCATGCTCTGNGCCGCCGCCGAGAGATGCTGGAGCAGGGTTTGGGCNCGTTCTGAAGGCA
This sequence comes from Deltaproteobacteria bacterium, assembly GCA_002726945.1. Lineage (GTDB taxonomy): Bacteria > SAR324 > SAR324 > SAR324 > NAC60-12 > UBA8110. The sequence goes on from PBTB01000019.1 coordinate 4,956, forward strand.
TCTCCTGCTGCAACAGCGAGGTGAACANCTCGATGCTGCCGAGCGGNTTNCGNATTTGATGGGCGACGTTTGCNGCCATCTCNCCCATCCCGGTCAGTCGGTTCTTGCGCTCGGCCTCNGCTTCAAGGTGTTTGAGTTCCGTGATGTCNTGNAGGTTGACGATCCATCCCAGNGTCTCATCGTTTGCCCCGCTCATGGNGGTGATNGAGAGGTTGAGGGTCAGCGNTGCTGTGCCTNCACGGANGTGGTTCAACTCATGCTCNCGGACCTGACGNTGNNCTCCTTCNCCATCGTNCCAAGNCGTCACTTCCAGCGGCAGCACTTCACGAAAGGGCGTTTGCAGGAGATCCTCAACGGGCATGCCGATCAGTTGGCTCGCCATGCGGTTGGCAGAGGTGATGCGGCCGTCGAGATCAGTGACGAGGATACCAACCGCTGAACCTTCGAGGATGTTGGAGAGGTAATTCTGGACGTGGTCCTTTTCGCGCAGGTTTTGCTCCAACTCCTGATTCTTGCGGGCCACCTGCTCGTTGAGCGCCGCAACTTTTTCCTCGAATTGCTGGTAGTACACCTGAAGCTGCTGGGCTGCTTCACTGAAGCTCTCAAAACCCTGCGCCAGCGCTTCGGCAGAGAAGTCCGGCCCGGCTTGCGGCAGGGGAGATTTTGGAGGTGATGGAAGGCCCATTTCCGTGTTTGATCGTGCCCTTGCGTAACCTGAAAACCAATGCACGAAACATGCACACCCCTCCCCGCTGCTCCGCAGGAAGTTGCCTCCGTCCGGAAGATCAGAATTGGTTTGAGGATTGAGCGGGCTTTGCTAAACTCCTGCTCTTCCGCTTCACACTCCACCCCAAGAGGTTCCCATGGCCTTGGCAGACGATTTCCAGAGTGCGGCAGAGCGGGCACCCAAGCTGCCCAAACGTCCCCCCAACGACATTCTCCTGCAACTCTACGCGCTCTTCAAACAGGCATCGGTTGGCAACGTGGAGGGCGACCGTCCGGGATTTGCCGATTTCGAGGGCCGCGCCAAGTACGATGCCTGGAGCAAGCTTCAGGGCAAGGTGCAGGAGGAGGCGATGCAGGAGTACATCGCCCTCATAGAACGGCTCGAACAGGAGCAGAACGCCTAAGCCCATGATTCCGGATCTCCCCCTGAGTGCCCTCGTCGAGCAAATCCGCTCTGGAGCTGTTCCAGCCGAAACGGTGATGTCGTCGGTGTACGACCGCATCGACAAGCACGAATCCCAACTCAACGCCTACCGCAGCCTGCTCCCCCAAGAAATAGCCTTGGCACGGGCCGCGAACATCGATCAGCGCATTGCAACGGGTGCAAGCGTGGGGCGGCTTGCAGGCATTCCGGTGTCCATCAAGGACTGCATCTGTGTGGCGGACCCGGAACTGACGAACACCTGCGGCTCCCGGATTCTCGAGGGCTACCACTCTCCCTACCACGCCACTGCTGTGGAGCGTCTGCTCGCCGAGGACGCAATCATCATCGGCATCACGAACATGGATGAGTTTGCGATGGGATCGTCCACCGAGAACTCGGCCTACGACGTGACGCGCAACCCGTGCAACCCGGAGCATGTGCCGGGCGGTAGCAGCGGCGGAGCGGCGGTTTCGGTTGCAACAGGCATGGCGCTGCTTGCCCTGGGAACCGACACCGGAGGCTCGGTGCGGCAGCCAGCATCCTTTTGCGGCGTCACGGGCATCAAGCCCACCTACGGCACCATCTCCCGCTATGGACTCATCGCCTACGGTTCCTCGCTTGACCAAATCGGAGTGCTGGCCCGCACTGCCGAAGATTGCCGACTCGCCTGCGACATTCTTCAGGGGCATGATCCCAAGGACAGCACCTCGGCGACACAAACCCTTGTCGCAGTTCCGGAAACGGCGGAGCTTGCGGGCTTGCGGGTTTGCCTCCCGGAAGAGTACCTGAACGCAGAATCGCTTGATCCCGAAGTGCGGGAAAGCGTGCAGGAAATTGCCGAGTGCTTACGAGCGAGTGGCGCAACCGTGGAGCAACGCTCCCTGCCGTTTCTGGAATATGTCATTCCGACCTACTACATTCTTGCTTTTGCCGAAGCAAGCTCCAATCTGGGACGCTTTGACGGCATCCGCTACGGAGTCCGCAAGCAACGGGAAAACTCGCTGAAATCGCTCTACGCTACGTCCCGTGAGAAGGGCTTTGGCACTGAGGTCAAGCGCCGCATCATGCTCGGCACCTTCGTGCTGAGTTCTGGCTACTACGACCAGTTTTACGGACGTGCCACACAGGTCCGGGAACTCATGCGCTCCCAAGTGCAGACGCTGTTTGACGAGTTTGACCTGATCCTCGGCCCCACTGCGCCCGTGCCGCCGTTCCGGTTTGGCGAGAAAACCGCAGATCCACTCACGATGTATCTCACGGATCTATGCAGTGTGCTGGCGAACTTGACCTACACCCCCGCAATTTCGATTCCCGGAAAACCGACCGCCTCCGGACTCCCCGTCGGGGTGCAACTGATGGGGCGGCGCTTCGAGGATCAGCGGCTGCTGGCGATTGCCAGTCTGCTCCAAGGCCTCGACTCCTGACCCCTTTGGCGCTTTAGCCAAGAACCCACAAGAATCGACAAGAACTTTGCCACTCTGGAACTCTGGAACTCTGGAGCTTAAAAAATGATAGACCTCCGCCTCCTGCGCAACGACCCGGATCGTGTGGCTGAGAACTGCCGCAATCGCGAGCTGAACCTCGATATCTCACACCTGCTCAAATTGGATGAGCATGTCCGGGAAGCGCAAACTGAACTGGAACGCATTCGCCAACGCCGCAACCAAATCAGCGGGCAGATGAAGGGCAAACTGCCTCAGGAAGAACGGCAGCCACTCATCGAGGAAGCAAAGACGCTGCGGGGTGAGGAGCAGGGGCAGGAAGAACGCTTCCGGACTTTGGAGGCAGAGCGCAACGATCTGTTCGAACAAGTGCCGAACTTCACGCATCCGGATGCCCCACTTGGAGCTTGCGATGAAGATAACCGGCCCTTCCGACAGGTGGGCGAACCCCGCAAGTTCGACTTTGAACCCAAGGATCATGTCGAGTTGATGGAAGCCCTCGACCTCATTGATTTTGAAGGTGGGGCGCGAGTCACCGGCCAGAAATTCTACTACCTCAAGAATCAGGCGGCGTTTCTGGAACTGGCACTCGCGCAGTACGCCCTGCGGTTGTTGCAAGCGGACGGTTTCACCATCTTCCTGACTCCAGACCTCGCCCGCGAGTCGGTGCTGCACGGCGTCGGTTTCAACCCACGCGGGGAGTCCACGCAAATCTACTCGGTGGAAAACACCGACCTCTCCTTGATTGCCACGGCGGAAATCACGCTCGGCGGCTTGCTTGCCGATCAGATTCTTGCCGAGGAGGATTTGCCGCTACTTTACGCGGGTTTTTCGCACTGCTTCCGGACAGAAGCCGGAGCCGCCGGACGCGAATCACGGGGGCTTTATCGTGTACACCAGTTCTCGAAAATTGAGATGTTCGCCTTCACGCATCCGGATGCTTCGGAGGCGATGCACGAGTACATGCGGGAGATCGAGGAGCGCATCTACCAAGACCTTGGAATCCCGTATCAGGTGGTGAACATCTGCACAGGCGACCTCGGCGCACCTGCTTTCCGGAAGTACGATCTGGAGGCGTGGATGCCCGGACGCAACAAGTGGGGCGAAATCACCTCCACCTCCAACTGCACCGACTATCAGGCGCGGCGTCTCAACATCCGCTACAAGGATTCCGAGTCCGGCAAGAACCAGTTCGTCCACATGCTCAACGGCACGGCGGTCGCGGTTTCCCGCACCCTGATCGCGCTCATCGAGAATGGACAGCAGGCCGACGGCTCGATCAAGCTGCCCAAGTGCCTCGGCCTCCCGGACATTCCTGCATCCAAAAGCGAACGGTTGTAGGAGTGGGGCATGCCCGCGCACTCAAAACCGCTGAATTCGCCAAGGGACGCTAATTTTTTGCTTCGCGTTTCGGAACTGTCTGACATCGTAGCAGAGTCGGTTCCCTTTCTCGCCTGCAAGCACCGGGCACTGGCCACGTCTGGCAACAGGTTTCGCAGCTTGAAGGGGCGAAGAGGCGGTTCCTGTCGTCTTGTTGAAGCCTGCTTGAAAGGGACTTGCCCTTGTGGACAGGCGGTCACTGCTCCGCTCTCACTGAAGCTGAAGTCGGCGAGGCTCAGTCCTCCCCCGGGTTCTTTTCCCGCACCGGGGCGATCAGTCCAATCACCGCCTCCTCGCCTGCGGCGTCTTTGGCAAAGGGGGGCTCCAGTTGCGGGTGTCGTCGCCCGCTCCAGATTTTTAAAGCTTGAGAACATCGGTCCCAAGATCGTCCAGCAGTTGAGTGCAGACGGGGCCGGCGAGAATGCGGCTGAGGTGGAGGATGCGTCGCCCTGCGAGGGGTCTGGTGTTGGTGGTCATGGAAGGTGAATCGTGGATTGAGGTTGACGCAAAAGTTTTGCACGAATCCCGGACTTCGGCAAATCGAAAGGGAATCCCGGCTGGTGTTGCACCCGGAATCCCGTAGAATCGTCAGGTTATGTTTATCCGGAACCCTGTATGGCTGAAACCTCAAACAACGTCCACATCCTCCCGGAATCGCTGATCAACAAGATCGCCGCCGGGGAGGTGGTGGAGCGCCCAGCCTCCGTGGTCAAGGAACTCATTGAAAACGCGATTGACGCTGGAGCCAATCAGATTCTGGTGACGGTCAAGAACGGGGGCAAGGACTTGATCTCTGTTGTGGACAACGGCTGCGGGATGACGGAAGAGGACGCCCGGTTAGCGGTCGAGCGCCACGCGACGAGCAAAATCCGGGACGAGGAGGACCTGTTCCACATCCGCACACTTGGGTTTCGAGGCGAGGCCCTGGCCGCCATTGCAGCGGTTTCGCATTTTGAACTGCTGACCTGTGCGGACGAAGCCAGCGGTGGCATCCGCATGGCGATTCAGGGCGGCTTCCTCGATCACCTTGGGCGCACCGGATTTCCACAGGGCACGAAGATCACCATCGAACGGCTGTTTTACAACACTCCGGCCCGCCTGAAATTTCTCAAAACCACTGCGACCGAACTGCACCACATCCAGTCGTGGATCACCCAGCAGGCGCTTTCGCATCCGGAAATCCAGTTCCGGCTCACACACAACCAGCAACTGCTCCTGCATCTGCCGGGAAGCCAGACTCTGGAAGCGCGGGTGCAGCAATTTTTCGGCGAGGAGTTCCGGGACACCCTGCTGGAAGTGGCACACGAGGAGGCGTATCTGCGCTACGACGGGCTGGTGTCGCTGATCTCGAAACCGCGCACCAGCCGCCGCTGGCAGTACCTTTTTGTCAACGGGCGGGCGGTCAAGTGTCCCGCCGTGGCGCACGGCGTGTACGACGGCTACCGCACCTTTCTCGCCAAGGGGCAGCACCCGGCGTTCTTCCTGCGGCTGGAGGTCGATCCCACCGAGGTTGACATCAACGTCCATCCGGCGAAAACGGAAATCCGCTTCCGCAACAGCCAAATCGTCCATGTGATTCTCGCGGATCAACTGGCGAAGACGCTCAAAGAGGGCGCGAGTCGGCGGTTTTTTGGACGTGCCCATGAGGAGGTGCAGCGGCCTTCTGGCTCTGTGGAGCAAGCCGGGCTTCCCCTTCCGGATGACCTGCCCATCGCACAACCGGACGCGGCGGCAGAGCAGCGGATTGACCCCCGCGAACTTCCGCCCAAGGGTTCGCTGAAAACGCGAAAAACAACTCCACCGCTGACAATCAGCCATCAGGCACCAACCACCAGCAGGACGACTCCGGAACCTCCTGTGCCTCAGCCTCCGCCCCCGGAGAACTTGGTTGTGCTGAACCCTTTGCCGGACAGTCCAAACCTTTGGCGTCCGCTTGGGCAACTTGCCCCCGGATGGCTGCTGGCGGAATCCTCGTCCGGACTGGCCGTGCTTTCCAGCCACGCCCTGCACGCCCACTTGCTCCACGAAACCTACCGCGAGGTGTTTCACAAAAACTCGGTTCCGGTACACGAATTCGAGGTGCCGCTGCTGCTGGAACTCCCACCGCAGGAAACGGTCTTGCTGGAGCAAAACCAAGCGGCGCTCAAGCAGGGTGGCATCGTGCTGGAATCGTTCGGCCCCCGGACTTATGCGGTGCGGAGCTTGCCCCGTTTGCTTCCGGAATCGGTGTTTCGTTCCATGCTTGACGACTGGATGCAGCGTATCGGGCTTTTCGGCAAACGGGCGCGGCGGGAGGAGACGCATCATGACCTCTGGAAGGTGTTGGCTGAACATGCCGCCGTCCCGGATTCGCAGTCGCTGTCCCGACACGATCAGGCCGTGCTGCTCACACAATGGGAGTTTCTGGGACGTCCCGTGCGTTCGGCGCTGGGTCCCCGGATTCTCTCGGAATTTCCGTTCGAAGAACTGTCCCGGCGCATGAAAAACTGAAACTGGAGATCAAAATGGAAAACCTTGAACCGGCATTCCACCGGCTATTGCAACACCTGTTGTATGAAAAGGCCCCGCGGTAAGTTACGTTCTTCGTGTGATTGAACACCTGGAGGACGATATAACTTACAAGCGTATGACTGGGCAGACCGCAGGCAAATCCACCGTTGGCGTCAGGAAGGACATGGGCTGCGAGAGGGGACCTCCTGCCCCGCTATCTCGATGGTCGCCGTCTGGATGTCTTCGAAGCGTGTCATCCGCTTGGCCATCCAGCGCTGGGGCTGGCAGTGGCAGAAGCGCCATTGATGTTGTGGATCACAACCGTCCCGGCGTCTCCGTCGATGGTGATCAGCTGACCATGCGCGATGCGCTCGGTGCCGTTGCCGACCCCAAGCACCGCTGGAATTCCATATTCACGCGCGACGATCGAGCCGTGCGCGAGTAGACTGCCCGTATCGGTGACCAGCCCTGCGGCATGGGCAAAGAGCTGTGTCCAGGCCGGCGTGGTCAGCGGAGCAACGAGGATCGATCCCGGCTCCATCCTGTCGAATTCCGCCGGGCCCAGCACAACACTGGCCCTGTCGGTCACCAGGCCGGAGCTCACGGCAAACCCGCGCATGGTGTCGCTGGAATCGTCGTTATCCAGGATCTCCGATTGCATGGCGCGGGCGAGTTGCTCGTTTCCCCTTGCTTCCGGAGGAACGACGGTTGGCGGGCGGTGCTTCCTGCGGGCCTCGCGCAGTTCGCGCCGCTGTGCTGCCAACTCACCCAATCGGGGCAGGGCCTTGCCCGACGCGCGCGCCTCGATTGCCTGGTTCAGCTCCTCGGTAACCAGGTAGAAGGTGTCTTCGGCATTTACGAAGGTGCCTGCTTCCACCAGGCGGTGTCCCAGCTCGAACGCCATGGGACGCAGTATCGACCAGGAATAGCCGAACAGGAAGGCCACCTCTTCGCGCAGGTAAGCGTATCTCAGCGCCATCCAGAGACGATGCCGAAACTGCCAGTATTCCAGGTCGCTCAGCAGTGCTGAGATCTCTTTGAATTTTTTCTCACGGATCGCTGTCGCCTTGACACGCTGATGCTCGGGGTCATAGTCCTTGTCGCCAACCATCGCCTTCAGAGTTGCCAGCAGCCCCGAGGGGTCTTCCGTCTGGGTCGGTTCGACGAAGTCAAAAGAGTAACCCTGGTGCCCGTAGGTCGCCAGGTATTGCTCGATTCCCGCCACCACTTTGCCGGCAGCAGGGTGCTCGCGTAGCGTGCTCATCAGGAACTTGGCAGGGGTCACGAGCACCAGGTAGCTCAGCTCATCGTGGGCCCGAACCCGCTTGGCGATTTCAAAGAGATCCGCGTTGCCCTGCATGGTCTTCGACTCGATGCCGGAGAGGAGTTGACCGCTGATGAAGTGGTGATCCGGCAGCGTCTCGCTCAGAAACCGCTGCAGCTGTTCGTCGGTGAGTTTGCTGGTCCCAAAGGTGAGGTAGGAGTTGCTGGACCAGTAAAGGCCTTCCTCGTAACTCATCTCGCGAATGGCTGCCAGCAGCTGCTCATCCGCCGCCGCATCCACCTCCAGCTGGGCCCATTTCTCCTTCACGCCAAGCAATCGCGGTCGGGTCTCCGCATGCCACTGGTCGAGAAGCCTGTCGTTGACATCGGTCTTGGCCATCCACCCATAGACCGCTTTCGTGGCAACATCCTCGCTTTCCGGCGTCGTCACCTGACGGGCCAGATCATCGTCATGCTGCGCGGCTTCAAACCGGCCGAAAGCCTGCCGGTCCGCCTCCGACAAGTCCGCGACCATCAACGCCAGGTCATGCCGCTCCTGACCAGGAGCACTGGACAAAAAGCCTGAAGAAAGAGATTCTGAATGCCCAGGATTGTCTTCAGCCCTAAATTCTCGCTCCTCATGGAAATGCGGCCCGTCCATGCGCTGGTACGCGTAGCCATTCAGACTGATGAACATTGGCCCGCCGCCGACCATGATGCTTTTG
>PBTB01000020.1 GCA_002726945.1 Deltaproteobacteria bacterium
AAGCATTACCCGTCTGGACTACTGCCAATTTTTGCTGAGTTCGCAGATCAACTACACGCTAACGTACTTTGCCGAGCACTCCAGACGCTTCAGCCACGATCTGGCCAACCGCTACCTTGCAGGGGAGCGGATCACCCCCCGGCTGGTCTGGGAGAACGTGCGCGGCCAAGATTCGTTCTCCAACCGTTTTGTCGGGGAGTGGACTTACCTGCTTGGACTCGCCGCCGGGGGGTGCCGGGGTTGCTGCACTCCCAAAGATTCAGAAATCTGAAAAATTAGTGCGCTCACCAGCAATGCACATCCGTCGCCGGATCGGGGTGTACCGGGGGGTGGGGTGCTCAACTGTCCTTTGACCGACCCACGTCCCCAACTCACGCGGCAACGCCTAATCCTCTTAGGCCGTCCCTGCAGGCGAGACCTCCTTCAGGAGGCTCGAACGCTCATCCTCCCATTGCCGGATCATCCCGCTCAATTCATCAGGAGTGAGTTCGGACAACTGTTTCACGCTACCTTGCTCATCACGTTTGCCCAGATCTCCAGCAAGCTCCAAAACCGTCCTTGCTGCGCTCACCCTGGCACTTGCCGGCGCACCGCTGTCTACCAGGATTTCACGCAGGGTGCCGACCGCCACATTGGACAGCTCCCCGCAGTACAGCCTCCGTCTTGACTGCTGGATTGCGGATTGGACACTTGGGGAGCGTACTAAGCGATACCCTTCATATTGCGGGAAGCGGTAACCTGCCTGTCGGGCGGCTTCAGTCTGGGTGCAGCCCGACGTTACAAAATAATCAACAAACTGCTGTTGTTTGTCTGTCAGTGTTCTGGAATTGGCTGAAAACGGCATAGCTATCTCGTCATCAAATTTCAGGTGCTAGATCAAGCACCAGACACTATGATTATAGCAACTCTGAACTGAATGGGAAATGCAGGAGCCGTGTTGTCTTCCCTTTGGAGGGTAGGCGAGTTTGTTTGAGGATCGTCCAAGATTCGGACATAACCGTCTCAAAACGCTGGAGACTGGCAGGACAAGCAAGTAACCCAACAGAATAGAAATAGCCTCGATTCTCAAAAGCTTTCGTTGGCGGTACTACCTCGCTCCTTGGAGCCAATCGCTGTCAGCAGTTACGGAAGATAAATCCACCAGCACCGCACCAAAATACCTGAAAAAACCCCTTTTTGTGTTGGGACTACTGTTGGGACTAAGAAGAAATGACTTGAGAGAGAACCTCAAAAATCATTGTAAGTGATTGATATTGATTGGTTGCGGGGGCAAGATTCGAACTTGCGACCTTCGGGTTATGAGCCCGACGAGCTACCAGACTGCTCCACCCCGCGATCAGAAGGGATTTGTGATGAGAATGGCTTGGAGCGGGAAACCGGGTTCGAACCGGCGACCCTCAGCTTGGAAGGCTGATGCTCTACCAACTGAGCTACTCCCGCGCCAAGTGAAGTAGTGTAGGAAATCCCGGNGGGGAAGTCAACAGACTTTTCTGAGGGCTGATCCCGGGGGGGACAAGTAAAAGTGAGACTTTCACTCAACCAGTCCGGGTCGGTTTTGGATGNGTTGAAGGAGGGTTCTGACGGGAGCCCCGCTTTCAGGGCAGGTTCGGGTTCCATCCATTTCTGAAACCATTGACAGAGGGTGGCGAGTTGCCCTTTTTTGGCCAGAGCCTTGACTCGTCCGAGGGTGAGCGGGCTTGTCATGATGGNTCCTTGTCCCGCCGCGTCGGCAAAAAGTCTCACTTTTACTTGCACCCAGTGAATGCCCACCTGGTCTTCAGGGCTTGCTCCGCCTTTTCCCATCGGTTAGTGTGGAACGATGTGTGATCCACACGAAGGCTTTCCCGCTTTTCTTGAGAACCCATGCGTCTTTTGATTCCTTTCTTGTTGGGAACTCTCCTGCTTGCCGCTTGCACCGAGGAGGAGCGCAACAANCTCTTCAAGGAGGCCGACAACATCCTCGGCAAGGACTTGAAAGTCTCCTACGTTGCGGACAACGGTCAGATCGTGAAGACGTGGACCGTCCGGGACAGCAAGGTGACCACGCACAAGACTCCGAATGGCACGGTTTCTGGCTACTACTACTTCTGGAGCGAGGAAACCGGCTACGTCCAGATTCCGATCCTCCGGACGATCATCGAGGAAATCAAGAAGTAAGGTGTGATGTTCAAGGCGATGCACGACCCCGTGTGGGTCTTTGACGTGGAATGGGTTCCTGACCCGATGGCGGGGNGCATCCTGCACCAGCTTCCGCAGGAAACCCCGGACGCAGAGGTGGTGCAGGCGATGTGGGAGGCTGGAGGTGCGGACGAGAAAAATCCGATGCCCTTCCTCAAGACCACCCTCTGCCGCGTGGTCTCCATTGCTGCGGTGTCGCGAACGAAAACCCCGCAAGGTGCAAGTCTGCGGCTGACTTCGCTTCCGCACGATGTGACGGATGCCACGCAGACCAATGAAGCCGCAATCCTCTCCCGCTTCCTCAACGCCGTGGGTGACAAAAAGCCACAACTCGTGGGCTTCAACTCGCAGTGGGCCGACCTCAAGATTCTCGTGCAGCGAGCAGTGGCAAGCGGCGTTCAGGCCGCGAAATTCGCAGAGCGTCCCAACAAGCCGTGGGAGGGTATCGACTACTGGGCCTCCGGCAGCAACCATAACGTTGACCTTATGGGGATTCTCGGCAGCTACGGGAAAGCCACGCCTTCGCTCAACGAAATGGCGGCGGTGTGCCGGATTCCNGGGAAACTCGGAGTCGATGGGCAGGAGGTCGCTCCACTCTGGCTAGAGGGACGTTGGAACGAGATTGTCGCGTACAATGAATGTGACGCGCTCACCACCTACCTCCTCTGGCTGCGGCTGGCCCATTTCGGCGGCTTCTTTGACGAGGCACAGTATGCAGAGGAACAGAACCGTGTGCGGACACTGTTAGAAGCTGAAGGCGAGGCGGGCAAGACCCACCTGCTCGAATTCTTGGAGGAGTGGGAGCGGCTGCTCACCGAGTATCCCGCGTGACCCNACCAGCCCCCAGCCGCTGGTGGTCCGGATGGTTCATGAAATCACCACGACAGGCACTGGAAGAAGCACCCAAGGCGCTGCTCCGTCCACTGCCACGGATTGTCNGGAGGCCCGTAATCCTCCAGAAAACGGACGGGGCCATAGCGCGAACTGAGAGGCGCGTGTTCGTTGTCCAACTGTTCTTGGAGGGTTTCCGGAAATTGCTGGTTGAAGGAAATCGCATCGCGGCACTGCTCGCGGACGGCGAGCACGGTTTCAATTGGAAAAAGGCGATCGCAGGGGTCGCAGAGCATGGCCCGGACGAGAGTGCCGAGGTAGGCTTTTGCGGATTCGGCCTCCGGGATTTTGAGGTGGGTTTGTACTGATTTCTTCGGACTAAGAATCTGCGCCTGAGTGGATGCGGAGAGTGCTGCCGCTCCGGACGCTTGCAGCAACACGGCATCCAGAAAAGGACGCAGCCAGTGCTTGTTCTTCACGTCCGAACTGGCGCGATAAACGCCCCCCCCAACGTTGATGAAGCTGTGGGTCTGTGGGTTCGTGAGTCCTTGCCCCTTTGCCCCTTGCCCCTTTGAAACGCTCTCACACCACCACCACTCCGTGCGTCCGTGCAGCGTTACCTCCACGCACGGTGATCCCTCCACCTCCGGAAGCTCGACTTGCAAGCGCACGGGCGGGCAGAGCCGATACGGTCCATCGGGTGCAAGCGTGTCGTAACCGGGCGGTAGCCCGTCCTCGTTCACCGGGCCAAACAGAAAACGCACCCAGCGTCCTGATCTGGAATCCGGGGTTTCAAGAGCTTGCCAGCAGTTCTGCAAATCCTTCAGGTGCTGCTCCTGAAGCGCGGACTTGAGGATTCCAGCAGGCATGCGCCCTTCCAGATTGAAGCGTTCCACCTGCTGTTGCAGGGCGGATTCCAATGTTTCCGGACCTTCACGCAGTACCGCATCCCATACGGGTTCCAGCAATTGCCAAGTCGCCATCCGATCCAGTTCAGACGGTTCAAACGCAAGGCTGCTACGGTCTTCGCCGTCCTCCTCAAAGAGGCGGAGCATCCGTTTGGCGGACGCTTGCAGAGGACACTCCAGGAACACCCGGAGTTGACCAAGCGTAAGGGTCAGCACCTCGGGAATTGGAGGGGATTCGACCTGCGGCCACTGCGGTTGAATNGCACGGCCAACCGCAGTCTGTTCCAACGCTTGTTTGGGAATCACCGATCCTGGATACTCCCGCTGAAGCTGTTTGCGGGTCCAAAGCGCGTGGGACTGCTGAAATGCCTGCGGGTCATAGTTTGGGAGCGTTGCAGCAGTTTCGGCGGTCCCGGAATCCTCAAAAACCGGAAAGTATTCCGGGTCGTAAGCTTTGAGTGGGTGAGTGGTTTCCTCAAATTCCTGGGCGAGGTAGCCGTCGTCCAGCACCTCCTTGAGCGTCTGGATCACGGAGGAAGGCTGGAGGATTGCCCCAGTGAGTTCGTCGCGGCTGACATAGCTGAGGACCAGTCGCTCCTGCGTGGAAACGAAGGTTTCGAGGAACATGTAGCGGTCGCGCTCCGGAGGGGACACATCCCCCAGACGGCGCTCGCGGTAGAGGCGTTTGCGGATGGGATGTTCCAGCGGAATGCGGACGGTGCGCAGGTCAAGGTTGTCCTGCTGGGAGTGTGATGGAAACTGACCTTCGCCCAAACCGAGAATGAAGACGACCTTGAAGGGAATCGGACGCATGGGCTGAAAGGAGGAGATGGTCACCCCTTCCGCGAGGTAGTGCCCGCGATGCACCGTCACTTGGGTTTGCTGCTGTCGAAAAAACTCCAACAGGGTTGGGAATGTTATCTCGCCGGGCGGGTCGTCCCAGTCCAAATCCCGTAGTTTTTGAACGCTCTGGAGCAAGGTCTGGAATTCCGATTCGTCCGCGTTGGTGGCGGGTGCAAGGTAGGTTTGGAAGAGCAACTGCAGGTAGTCCGCCCACTGCGCTCCAGAGAGTTTCCACTCCGGCAAGTCACGGGTGTCGGCAAAGAGCGAGCGCACGATCAGCATGAAGCGGGCGGCGGCATCTGCCTGTTCTTCAGGAACGTGCAACGGCAGGTAGCGTTCTCCCCGAATCGTGCAAACGCCGTCTTCCAGATCGGTGGTTCTGGGATCAAGCAGACGTCCCAACTCCAGCCTCCGGAAGCCCTGCTCCCAATTGAAGCGGTCCTCGCTGAGGTGAGTGTAGCCCCGTTCCCGGTTGTGGTCGGCATCGATGCCGTAGAAGATGCCGAGGTCGTCCACCCACTGCCGCCACTGCAAAAAGTCCAGCGGTTCGCCCTGCGGACCCGTCTGCTTGCCCACGAAATTGCGGTAGAAGCACGGGTTGTCAAAGAGCGCAAAGCAGTCGCGGCGGCTGTAGTCGGAGTAGCCGAGTTGCAACAGGCATTCTGCTGCTTCGGCGAGTCGGCTGGCGCTGCTGCTCATGCCGTCAATCAGGTTGTAGGGCAGGTCGTGCAGCGCCTCGAACGCCTGTTCCAACTCGTGCTGGTAGGTCGCCATATCCGGAACGATGACCGCAATTTCGTGAAAGCGCAGTCCCGGCGTCTTCCGGACGGTGTCCCAAACCGTGTTGGCAACGATTTCCGCCTCGCGGCTGGGGTTGGGGCAGGTGAGGATTTCAATGCTGGAGTCCTGCGTCAATTCTAGGTTTGTCGCTCCTTGCCGACGTGGTTCACGGTTGAGGATATCCTGCTGCACCCGCTGAAGCACGGTGGCGTCTTCGTCAGATGCGGACTCCCGGAAGTGTTCCTCAAACTGCCAGCCCGTGAGTGCGTTGAGCAGCCGGATGTTCTCGCGCCCNGGACGCCCCCACGCCTGCAACAGCGGGTTCTCCTCCTCATGCTCAAAGAGTTCCCCCACCTCAACATCCTGCTCCTCAATCCGCAGGTCGTGGTCAAAGTGCAGCCGCATCTTTTCCAGCCGTCCGGCCCAGCCTTCATCGAGTCCCTTCCGAAAACCTGCTTTCTGCTCCCAAGTTGTTTGGAGGTCTTCCCAAAACTCGCGGCAGGGATTGAGCGCGTAAACATGGATTTCACGGGTGGTTTCCAATTGCTCTGCAAGCAGGCGTTGGTGGAATCCGGAGAAGTACGAGAGGCCAAAAATGTGGAGCTTGGTGTCCCGCTTGGGTTGGGTCGGCTTCCAAGGCTCGCAAAGCTGCGGGAGGGTTTTCCAGCGCGGGGTGCGGCTGGCTTTGATCTCCAGCCGCTGGTTGCGTTGGGCGAGCATTCCGTTTGGTCCCAGCACTCGCTCCCAGAGTGCCATCTGCCAACCTTCCGGATCACCNGGCATTTCAACGGGCAGGGCGCGGCGACCCTTGTGCCACGCCACCAGCAATTCGCTTCGGGAATACTCGTACTCTTGGAGCAACTTGGACAAATGTTCGGCCAACTGAAAGCAGCGGCGCGTCCGCGCCCGTTCTGAAAGCTCTCCGCTTCCGGCGATGTAATCCCTGAGCGGTTGCCACACCGCATCCAAGCTCGCCTCCGCTTCCGTCAGTGCATCCATCAGCAACTGCTGAAGCTGATGCACTTGCAGCAACTGTGTGCGGCGCGGCACCACTCCTTCGTCATGCAGCACCCGTACAATCGCCTTCTCCAGTGGCACAAAGCGCAGATTCACTGCAATGCCAAGCTGTTCGGCGACTCGCAGGGAGATCCACTTTTGCAGACTGAAGTTCGGGACCACCACCGAAATCGTCTCAAATGGATCCCGAGTCCGGAGATGCTGAACCAGCGGAGGAACAAGGTGATCGAGACGATTAGCGTAGTGCAGAATGGGCATCGGAGTTTTTACGATTCCGATTTGCGAGGGATAGTGTTACAGTCAGCCCTTTGTTTTCCAGAGTGCGTCCACACCTTACCAGCCCAGCGTGAAGAGTTCAATGGGTTTGACCCATCCGTGAGTTCATGAGTCCTGCTTGCTTCGGCCTTCGTATCCTGCTCTGAACGTGGTTTCCTCCCATGTGGTTAGATTTCATTCTGTTGCTGGACGCNACCTTGCGGACCGCCGCCCCACTTGGTGTTTGCGGCGATGGCGGGGATTTTCGCAGAACGTTCCGGGGTTATTGACTTTGGACTTGAAGGCAAGATGCTTGGTGGTGCGTTTATTGCGGCGTGCGTGGCGCACTGGACGCAATCGGCGTGGCTCGGGCTGCTTGGCGCGATGGCCTTGGGTGTCGTCTTCTCGATGATGCACGGTTTCGCGAGCGTCACCAAGCGCGGCAATCAGGTCGTGAGCTGCGTCGCGCTCAACATCTTTGCGATGGGACTCACCACTGTCTTGGGCATCGCGTGGTTCCAGCGCGGCGGCAAGACCCCGCAACTTCCGGCGGACGCACGCTTTTTGCCGATCGAACTGCCCTTTGCCGATGCACTCCGGAGCGTGCCGTTGCTCGGGGGGCTTTACTCCGAACTCATCAGCGGCCACAACGCCTTGGTGTACCTTGCGTTCCTCTTGCAGGATTTGTCGGCAAGGCCGTTGCCCCTGCGGCTATTGGACAACCCTTTGTGAAGGAACACTGATTTGACTCTTGGACTCACCGCCATTGGCACTTGGCTTCCGGACACCCGGGTCACCAACCTTGACCGTCTGGAAGCCTTCAACATGAAAGAATCGTTTGTGCGGGAGAAGGTCGGCTTCCTCGAACTCGCCCGCAAGCCGCAGCAGCTGGACTCCTCGGACCTCTGCGTGAAGGCGTGGGAGGATTTGCAGCACAAGCATCCGTTTCCAACCGGGAGCGTGGAGTGCGCCATCGTCTGCACCCAGAATCCGGACGGGCATGGCTTGCCGCACACCTCCGCGATCGTTCACCGCAAGCTCGGACTGCCGACCTCCTGCGCGGTGTTCGACATTTCGCTCGGCTGCTCCGGATTCACCTACGGTTTCTCGATTCTGCAAGCCTTCATGCAGGCCCACGGTTTCCGGACAGGCGTGCTCTTCACTGCGGATCCCTACTCGAAGGTGATGGATGAGAACGACAAGAAAACCAGCACGCTTTTCGGTGACGGCGCGACGGCAGCACTTGTCACGGACCAGCCCGTCTGGACTTCCGGGAAGTTNGTGTTTGGCTCGGACGGCACCAAGTGGGACGGCATCATCGTGCGTGACGGCACCCTCCACATGAACGGACGTGCCGTCTTCACCTTCTCCGTGCGCGTGGTTCCGGAGAGTATCCGCACCATGCTCCGGCAGAACGACTGCACTCTTGATCAGGTGGACCGCCTGCTGCTGCACCAGGGCACCCTCCACATTGTCAACGCCATCGCGGACGCACTCGGCGTTCCCCGCGAGAAATGCCGTTTCTACGCCGCCGACTACGGNAACACCGTCTCCTCCTCCGTGCCGATGGTGCTTGCCGTTGAGTTCGACAATCCCAACCTCAATACCCTCCTCATCGCCGGATTCGGCGTCGGCCTCTCCTGGGCCAGCACGGTCCTGCGGCGCGTTCGCTGATGCTGTTGTTTTGTCTTGAAGCGCAAGTCCAGAGACCATGGTTTTCGGCAAGGGATTGTCTGAGTTATCGGGGCAGGTTGCCCGATTTGTCGGGTAACATCGGATGAAAAAACGTTACTGGGGTCAGCATATTTGGGCATGTGGTTACTTCTGTACTACTGTGGGTCAAGTCACTGATCAAAGGATCCGTGACTACATTGAAGGCCATGTGGGAAAATCTCCGGACGACTCCTTTACCGTGGATGAGGATTGACCCACGACTTCAGTGGGCTTCAGCCTTTGTGGTGGACTTTAGTCTCGTACTCGACTTTCAGCCGGTAATCTGAATCCNCCGCCGTTTGGCGGTGGTTGTTCAATTTTACGGTGAGCTTGGGCGTTGACCGTAAGCAAGAAACGGTGGTATGAAGCGGTGCCTGCATTTACGAGACAAACATAGTGAACAATTAGTAGTTGAAAAGCAGGGATGACTTTAGTGTTCCCAGTAAAAGACACAATTTGGAATATGATGTCAAATCGAGCGATGGCAAAACAACTTGCTATTCGCGATATTCCCTCCTTGGTTTATGATGCAGTCAATCTTGAAGGGGTGGCTATCTCCTTGCCGGAGGTCCAGACCATTCTAGATGGAATCACTGTCGGAGGCCATAAAATNAGTGACCAAAATATGGTCATCAATCAAGCTGAGACATGGAAGCACCTGTTGTCCTTAATCGAAAATAATAAATTCAGTTTCTCAAAAGTCATAGCTTTAGAATTACATGCAATTGCAGGAAAAGAAGAAGCTCTTGGCTGGGGTGANTTTCGTACTGGAAATGTAACTATAAGTGGTTCTGATTATGAACCTCCTGATCCTGAGAAACTCGATAGAATTTGGCTAGAAGTGGAATCTGAAATCTCTAGAATAAAGGATGTTTACGATAAATCATCTGCTGCATTTCTGAGAATGGCAAGGGCGCAGTTTTTCTGGGATGTAAATAAACGTATGGGTAGGTTTATGATGAATGGAGTTTTATTATCAGAAGGATATCCAATTATAAATGTTCCCGCCAAGAGACAAAAAGAATTTAATCAATTAATGTTGGAATTTTATTCATCTTCTGAAATGTCATCAATGAATAATTTTTTGAGAAGTTGCTTAAACGCAAAAATCATAGATAATTTCAAATAAAAACGGCTAACGATGCAAACCCCTCATGGTCATGGTGGCGCTTGCCGCTGTCGGTAGCGGAGGTGCGGCTGTCCTTGGAATCGGCGCGGTAGGGTTCGCTGCTTCAGACATATCGGTTGCTCGCAAGCGATTCGTGTCGGGCGGCTTCAGCAGCTCGGCTTGGGGCTACCCGCCTACTTTCTGTCCCAGCAGGCGCTCATGTGTTCAGTCACCCATGTACCGCATACCGCCTAACAAAACGTTCGTCCGTTGACGATGTCGTTGCATAGTGTGCCCAGCTCAGAACGTGCGGTGCGGCAGGCTTTCGGTGCGTCCGGCGGGGGTGACGCGGATGTAGTCGAGCTTGCGCTGGAGTTCCTTGAGAGTCGCGGCCCCGCCGTAGGTGAGTCCGGAGCGCAGCCCGCCGATGAGGTCGGCGATGACCGCGTCCTCATCTTCACGGTAGGACACTTCGGTGGCAACGCCCTCGGCGGTTTTCCACTCGGTCAGCCCACCGTGGTAGTCATCGGCGACCTCGCTGCTCGCCATGCCCCGGTAGCGTTTCACGCGATGGCTGGAGCCGTCCGCGTCGATGTGGGTGATGACCTCCCCCGGAGTGGGTCGGGTGCCCGCGAGCATGAAACCGACCATCACAAAATCCGAACCGAACGCCAGCGCCTTGACGATGTCGCCCGGAGTGCGGATGCCGCCGTCTGCGACAATCGAGCGGTCCACACGGGCGCATTCCTTGATTGCGGTGAGGTTGGGCACCCCAAAGCCCGTCTTGATNCGCGTCGTGCAGACCGATCCTCCACCGATTCCCACCTTGATGAGATCTGCCCCGCACGAGGCGAGGTAATCGGCTCCGGCGTAGGTGGCGACGTTGCCCGCCATCACGCAAACGTCATCCCCCAGCAAGTCCCGCAGGTTCTTGAGGGTGCGGCCCACATACTTCGCATGGGCGTGGGCGACATCCACGCAGAACTTGTCCGCTCCAGCGTCTCGCAGCGCACCGGCCCGCTCCACATCGCGCCTGCCGCAGCCGATCGAGACGAACGCCGGATGCCGACACTCCCGGAAGAGTCGGACGTTGTCCTCGATGGACATGAAACGGTGCAGCACCCCGATGCCCCCCTTCTCCCCGATGAAGTTCGCCATCGCGGATTCGGTGATGGTGTCCATGTTGGAGGTCATCACGGGCAGGACCAGTTGCAGCTTGCCCGTGCGGTCGGTCATGGAGGTGTCCACGACTTTGCGGGATTCCCAGTGGTTGTACGATGGCACCAGCAGCACGTCATCGTAGGTGATCGCTTCAGTGGACATGGTTTCCCGGCGTGAGGAATGGTGCGGATTCAGGGTGGCACTATCCCTGAGATCATGCGGGGAAACTGCGAGGGTTGCAAGCCGGGAAAACCAAAGATTCCCAACTCAGCCGTTTCCAAACTGCTTGCGCAATTCGTTCTTCTGCACCTTGCCCATTGCGTTGCGCGGGAGTTCCGGGAGGAAGTGGATCGTCTTGGGGCACTTGAAGTTCGCAAGTTGCTCCCGGACTGCTGCGATCAGCGCGGACGCCTCCAGCGTGACTCCCGATTCCGGGATGACCACGGCGGTGACGGCTTCCCCAAAATCCGGGTGCGGCCTCCCGATCACAGCGGATTCCAACACGCCCGGCAGCGTGTCCAGCACCTGCTCGACCTCTTTGGGGTAAACATTCAGCCCGCCGCTGATCACCACGTCCTTGCCGCGCCCCACTAGCGTGACGTGGCCGTCCTCGCCACGCTGGGCGAGATCGCCGGTCCGGAACCATCCATCCTCAGTGAACTCCTCGGCGGTTTTTTCGGGCAGCTTCCAGTATTCTGGAAAAACGTTGGGGCCACGCACCTGCAAGCCCCCCGGTGTGTCCGGGCCGACGGGCTGGTCCTGTTCGTCGCAGACGCNGATTTCCGCCTGCGGCAACGGCTGCCCCACGGTTCCGGCGCGTCGTTCGCCGTCAAGCGGATTGGAGAGGTGCATGCCGATTTCAGTCATCCCGTAGCGTTCGAGGATGGTGTGGCCGGTGCGCTCCTGAAACTGCCGGAAGGTTTCCTCCAAAAGCGGGGCCGATCCCGAGACAAAGAGCCGCATCGAGCGGCACACCTCCGGAGTGAGTCCAGGCGACTGCAAGAGTCTCGTGTAGTAGGTGGGCACCCCCATGAACGTGGTGCTGCGCGGCAGACGCTCCAGCACGTCCTCCGGATCGAACTTTGGAAGCCAGTGCATGGTCGCTCCGGAACCGAGCGTGCAGCCGACCGCGACGAAGAGTCCGTGCGTGTGGAAAATCGGCAGGGCGTGGACCAGCACATCCTCGGCGCTGAAGCCCCACGCCTGCACCAGCACAGCGGCGTTGGAGCGCAGGTTGCGGTTGGTGAGCATCACGCCCTTGGGCCGTCCGGTGGTTCCGGAGGAGTAGAGCAGGGCGGCGAGGTTGTCGGCTTCCGTTGAGGAAATCCCGGAGTGCGGTTCCGCGTCTGCGGCGGCTTCCGTCAGACTCCCGGAGCCAGTGCCACCAAGCGTGTGCAGTTGGGTGTCCGTTGCGATGAGTTCGGCGAATTGCTCACAGCGCTCAGGAGCGCAGACCACCAGTTTCGGCTCCGTATTTTCCAGAAAATAGCGCAACTCCTCGCGCTGGTACGCCGGGTTCATCGGGTGAAACACAAACCCGCCCCGCAGGCACGCGAGGTAGAGCAGCAGCGCGTTCACCGATTTCGGCACCTGCGAACTCACCCGATCCCCCGGAACTCCCGGCTGCGAGGGCTTCAGGTCCAACCCTCGCAGCCAGCCAGCGAGCCGGGCGGTTTCCTGATCCAACTCCGCGTAGCTCAGGATCGAGCCGTCCGGATGGATGAGGGCGGGTTTGGCGCGGTCCTCAGGAAACTGGGATTGGAACCACTGGTAAAGGTTGTCAGACATTGACATTCACAGAAAATGGATACGGGCAGAATTCGTTTCAAGTTCCGGAACATCCTGCCCTTGCAATCAAGGCGAGTCCAGCGTTATCCTTCTGTCTGACAAACCGAAACCCCACCTCTTTGAGACTGGAGCAAAACAATGACCAAGGAACTTTGGCGCTTGAGCGCCTGCGAACTGGCGGAGGGCATCCGCGAAAAGCGTTTTTCCTGCGAAGCCGTGATGGCATCGGTGACAGAGCGCATGGCCGCGCACAATCCACGGCTCAACGCGGTGGTGGACGACTACACCGACGAGGCGCTGGCTGCGGCACGGGACGCTGACCGCACCCTTGCGTCCGGGGATGCGGTGGGCGAACTGCACGGGGNGCCGATCACGATCAAATCCAACATTGATGTCGCAGGCAAGCGCACGCCGAACGGGCTGCCGCACTTTGCCGATTTGATCGCCACGGAGGACTCTCCGGTGGTGAGCAACCTCAAGCAGGCCGGAGCGATCATCATTGGCCGCACCAACACTCCGGAGTTGTCGATGCGCATGACGACCGACAATCCCTTGCACGGGCGCACCCTCAATCCGTGGGACGCGGAGGCGAGTCCCGGAGGTTCCTCCGGTGGCGCGTCCTCGGCAGCGGCGGCAGGGTTTGGTCCGATCCATCACGGCAACGACATCGGGGGGTCGCTGCGGTTTCCCTCGTTCAATTGCGGGCTGGCGACGGTGAAGCCGAACCTTTGGGCGCGTACCCGCCTACTTGCCCTCCGCGCCAGCGGAGCGGGGGATGCTGTCGCAGTTGATGTCGGTGCAGGGGGTGATTTGCCGCGAGGTGCGGGACGTGCGCCTTGGGACGCGCATCATGGCGCAGACCGATCCCCGCGACCCCTTCTGGATGCCCGTGCCCTTTGACGGGTGGCCGCAGGAACCGGAACCGCTGCGGGTGGGCGTCGCCACTGAAAGCTACGGACACCCCGTTCATCCGGAGATCAAGGCGGCAGTTGAGCGGGCGGCGGATTACCTCGCGGACGCCGGGTACATGGTGGAGCCGATCACCACGCCCTCCGTGGATGACGCGGCCCAGTGCTGGTTNCGCTACCTCGGTCACGAACTGGAAACCTACCTCATGCCGCTTGTCCGCGAACACGGCAGTGCCACCATCCAGCAGATCTTCGAGTGGTACTTCCAAATGGGCGCGGTCGCCACTCCGGAGGAGTACCGGGATGGCATCAAACAGCGCAGCGCGATGACCCGCGAGTGGAACGTCCTGCTCGACGACTGTCCCCTGATCCTCTCGCCGTTCTACATGCAGCCCACCCCGGAGTGGGACTGCGATGCCCAGAGCTTTGCAGGCACCCAAGCAGCATTCAACGCTGCGATTTACAGCACCGGAATCAATTGGCTGGGACTGCCCGCCGGAATCGTGCCGACGGGGTTGGTGGAAAACCGCCCTGCCGGAATCCAGCTCATCGGACGTCGCTTCCGTGAAGACCTCATCCTCGACGCGATGGAGCAGGTCGAGGCTCAAGTCGGTGTTCTCACCCAACAACTGTGGGCACGTCCGGACATGGCGTGACGGTGCCGGAGCGGTTTTAATTCCCGTGAAACCGGAGCGATACGCGCCTCTTGCGATTTGCTGGAAAAACTGTGAAAATTCGATAGATGATACCGAATTTTCAAGGTTTTGATGCAACGCAACACTTTTTTGGCCCTGATCGCCCAGCGGTTAAAGAGCGCCCCGGTGGTGGCGCTGCTGGGGCCCCGGCAGTGCGGGAAGACGACCTTGGCCCGACAGTTTGCGGAGTTCCGGCAAGAGGTGCATTTCTTTGATCTCGAAGACCCGACCGACTTGGCGGTGCTGGAAAATCCCAAGCTGGCGTTGCAGGATTTGTCCGGCCTGGTGGTGCTGGACGAGATTCAGCGGCTCCCGGACTTGTTTCCCGTGCTGCGGGTGCTGGTGGACCGTCCGGAGGCGGCTTCGCAGTTTTTGATCCTTGGCAGCGCCTCACGAGACCTGATCCGGCAGTCCTCGGAAACGCTGGCGGGGCGCATCAGTTATTTGGAACTCACGCCGTTCCAGCTTGGCGAGGTTGGGGTCACGGCCTGGGAGTCCCTTTGGGAGCGTGGGGGTTTTCCCCGCTCGTTTCTGGAAACCGATGCCGAGACCAGTCGGCAGTGGCGCAAGGACTACGGAGCCACCTTTTTGGAGCGCGATCTGCCCGCGCTGGGGATCGGCATTCCGCCCCAGTCGCTGCGACGGTTTTGGCAGATGCTGGCGCATTGTCACGGCCAGTTGGTGAACTTCTCGGAGTTCGGTCGTTCCTTCGGGGTGGCGGACACCACGGTGCGGCGCTACCTTGATGTGCTGGAGGCGACCTTCATGGTGCGGCTGCTGCGCCCTTGGCACGAGAACCTGGGCAAGCGTCAGGTCAAGACACCCAAGGTGTACCTGCGCGATTCCGGGATGTATCACACGCTGCTGGGCATCCANAGCCTTNAGGAACTGCGGCGGCATCCCAAGCTCGGCCCGTCTTGGGAGGGGTTCGCCCTGGAGGAAGTCGTGCGCCACCTTCGCGCCGACCCGGAAGACACCTACTTCTGGGCCACCCACAGCGGAGCGGAGTTGGACTTGCTGATCTTTCAGGANGGACNCCGGTTGGGGTTTGAAATCAAATACACCGACCGCCCCCGGATGACCCGCTCNATGNGCACGGCGGCAGAAGCCCTGAAGCTGGATCACCTGTCGATCCTCCACCCTGGAGAGGGAGCATTCCCACTGGCCGAGAACATCCGGGCGGTGGGCCTCCGGAATTTGTTGAGCCAGGCCCATCCCGGAGGCTCCCGGCTTTCTCACTCTGCGTAGAACCAACGGCAGGTGTTGCCCAGCCTTTGAACCGACTGACTTCGCTAATTCATATCCACCACAGGACAATCCTGATGAAAAACAGACTCTGCTTTGCCATCTTGGCCTTGGGGTTTTTCCGCATGGAGGTGGTTGCGGCTCNGGAAGTGTTTGTACTGGATTCCGCAAGCCAACTACAAACCATCGAACGCAAATACATGCAGTTTCTGGAGGGCTTCGATTTTCCGATGGTTGGGATGCCGAAATGTGGGNCGGAGTCAACCGCATGGACACCAAATGAGGTGGACGTGCTCCGTTTGTGCTAGGGTGGTGAAGGGCCTGTTGTCGACCGTCCCCTTTGATGTTTTGAAAGGAAACCCATGCCTGCGAGTACATTTGCTGCACCTCTGGAGTCACGGTATTTTGAGGATTACGAACCGGATACGGTTCACGAGTTTGGCTCCGTTGTCGTGGAGGAAGCGGAGGTGCTGGAATTTGCACAACGTTATGACCCTCAACCCTTTCACACTAACCCGGAGGCGGCGAAGCAAAGCCCCTACGGTGGTTTGATTGCCAGCGGATGGCAGACCTGTGCGTTAATGATGCGCGAGTTGGTGGATCATTACTTGGCTCCAGTCTCCAGCCTCGGATCTCCGGGGATTGACGAACTGCGCTGGCTGCTTCCGGTGCGTCCGGGGGACACGCTCACCGTTCGTGCCACCATCATTGAGGCCAAACGCTCCCGCTCCCAACCCGACCGGGGCATCATCCGCACTTTCATTGAGGCGATCAACCAGCAGCAGGAAGTTGTGATGAGTCTCAAGGCCGTCAACTTCATGCTCTGCCGGGAACCTCTGGATAACCAGCCCACCAACTGAATCATGAAACAACTGCATCGTCCCGATCTCTTCAACTGGTCCGTTTTCAACGAGGACCGCAACATCGACTTTCACGGTATCTGCTGGGTGCGGCCCGAAGGCAATGTGGTGATCGACCCCCTGCCGATGTCCGATCACGACCGGCAGCACCTGCAAAGCCTTGGAGGGGCCAAGCACATCGTCATCACCAATTCCGACCACACCCGTGACGCCGAACGGCTGGTCTCTGAAACCGGGGCGGAACTGCTGGGGCCACAAGCCGAACAGGCTGATTTTCCGTTTGCCTGCCAGCGCTGGCTGGGCGAGGGCGACGAGGTGGTTCCGGGCTTGGAGGTTTTTGCGGTCAGCGGTTCGAAAACTTCAGGAGAACTTGCCCTGCTGCTGGAAAAAACCACGTTGATCACCGGTGATCTCATCCGGGCGCACGAGGGCGGGCGGCTTTGTCTGCTGCCCGATTCCAAACTCTGTGACCGCCCCCAGGCCGTGGCATCGGTGCAACGCTTGGCGGCCCTGCCGGATTTGGAAGCCGTCCTGCCCGGAGACGGCTGGCCGATTTTCTGCGACGGTGGACGAATCTTGCGGGAACTTGCACAGTCGCTTTAGGTGGATTCATCAAGGACCGTGTTGTGGATCGTGTTGTGGAATCGCTCCATCCGGTAGCGCCCGGAAGTGACGCTGGGGTTTTGGGNGGTTTCGCCGGGATCAAGGCAGGTGGGTAGGTCGTCGATGCAGGCATCCCAGTCCGGCTGCTGAAAAAATGCCAAGGACATCCGCGCGTTGAGGTGTTTTTTTCAAACTCTGGAGGCACCACGCGGTGCAGGGAGGACACCCAGCGGCCATTCGTCCAGCGTTCCATTAAATCCCCAAGCTTGACCACCACCTGCGGTTTGCAGCGGGGGCATGGGCTCCACTCCTGTTGGCGGTTGAGGATCTCCAATCCGGAAACCCCCTGCTCCTGCACCAGCAAGGTCAGAGGGGGGGATCGAGGTAGAAGAGCGAGGTCTCAGGCTGGAGCGGGCGCTTGAGCCAGAGGGGACGGCGCAGGTTGTCGGGTCCGGGGGCAGGACGGGTTTTCTCCAGCCACTTGCGGTAGACCTCCATTGACTTGTTGGTGTCCACAAAGACATCGCCGTACTCGTCGTCCGGCTGCGCTTTTTCGAGACGAACCTTCTGGTGCCAGCAGTGCATGCCGCTCTGCGGGTCCGGATGCACCGGAAAGGTGATGTTCTGATGCACCCCCGTGTCTTCCCAGAAAATACGGCTGGAGTCCGGATCCCTGGATTNCNTGATTTGCACCCCCTCTTTTTTACGCATCCGCCACTGTCCGGGAGCCTCTTCCTTGAGGTCCACAAGGCTGGTGCCCCAACGGTTGGCGATCGGGTCCTGCGGACGACGCCAGCGTCCAAGGTGGTGGGAGTAGGCGAGGGTTCCAGGACGCACCGCCTCGGTCGCCCAGACCCGTGCGACGAAATAGCCGATCTCGGTGTTGATGCGGGCGAGGTCTCCGGTTGCGTAGCCGAGCCGCTTCGCATCGGAGGTGTGCATCCAGAGCGGATTGCGGTTGGCGATTTCCATCAACCACTTCGCATTGGCGGAGCGGGAGTGGATCAGTGTCGGCAACCGATAGGTGGGCACCAGCGGAAACTCTCCGGCGTTGCGATCCATGTCCTCCTCGTGAACGTGGCTCTTGATGTACGCCGGCAGCGCGTACTCCGGCCACTTCCAGTCCACCATCGTCTGCGAGTAAAGTTCCTGCTTGCGGGACGGCGTGGGGAAGCCCACACGCGGGGCTGCTTCCGCCATCACGCCCACGACTTTCCCGTCCTTCTCGACCAACCCCGAAGCGACGGTTTCTCCGTTGACTTCCGCAAGGTAACGTTTGTANTTGTCGTGCTCAACCGCATAGGCGCCATGCCGCTGCATGTACTCCAGCGCCGAGATGCCCTCCTTTTCCGCAACCTCCGGGAGTCCGGGAACGCGCTCAAAGATGTACTGGTAATACTCGTCAATCGTCATCTTCTCACCCGCACGGTAGGGCGACTCGAAATACTTGCGGATGCCGAGCGAGCCATCCGGATCGATCCGCCACGAGAGTTCGATCCAGAACTCGTCTTCCTCCCAAACCTCTCCCGGATTCGCTTCGTAGGTGAATGTGACCGGCTTGCCCTGCCGACGCAGGAATTCGCGGTGGACAGGTTGCCGGAAGCCGATCCAAAGCCCAGAATGCGTTTCGTAGCTCACCAAATCATGTCGTTCGGAAGCATGTCCGACGGGCAGGACATAATCCGCGAAAAACGCAGTTTCGTTCCACGTCGGAGTCAACGCGGCGTGGAGTCCGATCAGCTTGGGATCGCGCAACGCCTCGATCCAACTGAAACCGTCCGGATAGGTCCAGACCGGGTTGAAGACACGAGTGAAGTAAACCGCGAGCTTGCCGCGTCCCTCCTTGAGAAAGTGCGGGAGCAGGAAGCTCATCTCGTAGTGCGAAAGCGGGTACTCGTCCGGAAAATGCAGTTCGTTCCACGTCTTGTGGGGCGGTGCGGGATTCGGGACACTCGGATGGAACTTGCCCCACGAATTGGGNAGCGTGCCGCCGAAGGTGCCGACACTTCCGGAAAGCACGTTGAGAAAATGCAGGCAGCGGGCAACCTGCCAGCCGCCAAGGTTGCCACTCGCCGCGCTGCGCCAGACGTGCGCCGCAAACTGTGGTCCTGCCGCGCCAATGCGTCGGGCGATCTCGATGATGGTCTTTGCNGGAACCCCCGATTCCACCTCGGCGAATTCCGGAGTGTAGTCCGCGTAGTGTGCCCGCAGTTTCTCGATGAAGTTCTCGAAGGTTGGCTCGGTATCCGAGTGATCGGCTTTCAGCCAGTCCTGCCAGTTGGTCCACTCCTTGAGGAAGGTTTCGTTGTAAATCCCCTCGTCAAGCAGCACCTTGGCCACGGCGAGCAGCACCGCTGCCTCGGTTCCGGGACGGGTGGGCATCCAGTAGTCGGCTCGGCTTGCGGTGTTGGAAAGCCGGATGTCCATGACGGCGATCTTCGCGCCCTCGTTCTTTGCCTCGATGATGCGCTGGGCGTGGGGATTGAAGTAGTGCCCTGCCTCAAGNTGCGAACTGATGAGCAGGATGAACTTCGCGTTCGCGTAATCCGGAGCAGGGCGGTCGGCCCCGTGCCAGATCGCATAACCGAGACGTGCTCCGGCAGAGCAGATGTTGGTGTGGCTGTTGTGGCCATCCACCCCCCAGGCGTTCAAGACACGCTCCATGTAGCCCTCGTGTCCGGGGCGCCCGACGTGGTAAACCACCTCGTCCTTGCGTTCCTCTTGAATCGCCTTGCGGATTTCGGCGGCGATTTCGTCCAACACCTGATCCCANCCGATGCGCTCCCAGCCGCCCTCGCCGCGTTTGCCCTTGCGTTTGAGAGGGTGAAGGATGCGGTCGGTGTCGTTGATCTGGTTGATCGTCGCCGGACCCTTCGCACAGTTGCGGCCCCGGCTTCCAGGGTGGTGGGGGTTGCCTTCGAATTTGCGGACCTCGCCCGTTTCCTTGTCCATGTACGCAAGCAACCCACAACCCGCCTCACAGTTGAAGCAGACGGTCGGCACCAACGAGTAGCGCTTGGTTTTGCCAGTGGCCCAGTCTTTCGCCTCATACTCGGCCCAGTCGTCCCANTCCTCGTAGGCCGGGAAATTCGCGAGGTCCGGAGATTCCGATGCGACCGGTTTCAGGTCATGCTCGGGGTGCTTGTCCGGCAGCTTGGGAATGATCCCCAAGTTCTCGGCAGTGGATTCGATCCAAGAGGGCTTGAAAGCGTGGGACATGATTCAACTCAGCGAAAGCAGTTGCGGCACTTGCACCCACAAGCGGATCAGGTACCAAAGGCCAATCAGGGAAAGCAGGGAGGCTCCGGCCAACGCGAAAGGCGAAGTGGCAAACAGCAGCAACACCAGGGGCAACAGGGTGCCCAGCACCACCCCGGAACCCCAGAAGATGGTCTTGAACGGCCCCTTTGTGATCATCTCGACCACACGGTGTGCGTCTTCGGTGGGGTGTGGAGTCGCAAGTTCTGCGACCAAAATCACCAGTTGCGCGACCAAGCCCCATGCCAGCACTGTTGCCATCGTTCCGGAGATCGCGCTCATGGAGTCAAACACCAAACTGAGAATCAGCCAAACCCCCGGACCCGCAATGAGCGCGTGGATGATCATGTGCAGCGCAAGCAGGGGGCTTTGCCAGAAATCCCGGCCCTTCGCCTGNGCGAACAGGAANGCGGTGTAAACCGAGGTCAGCACCGCGAAAATGATAAGCAAGCCGCCAAGGCCGTTGCTCAAACTTCCCAAGTTGGAATAGCCCGTCAGTTGCAGCACAAGTTGAAGCTTCAGCAAGCCGCCGAATCCGGTGAGGATGTACGCGCCCTTCACCAGCCACGAAGTCCAGTGGGGTCGCAGCAAAACGTAGAGGAAGCGCGTCGGCTGGTCCAAATCCTTGACGAGCAAAGCACCGGTCAGGCCGAGGAACACCAACCCCATCAGCACGGAAGCCGTCATCGTGGAATCGCTCAGATAATCCCAGCCCAGCAACTGGGAGAGGAAGGGGAAGAGCACGGCTCCGGCAGCGATCGCCTTGGTGAAAATGTAACCCGCGACCTCCCAGCCCCACAGCACTCCCTTCGAGGGAGCGTCGTACACGCGCCGCGCTTTGGGGGCGCTGCCGGTTGACACCGGGGTGTCTTCCTTGAGCCGTTCCTTGATGGATTCCAGTGCTGCCGAGGCTTCTCCCAAAATATCTGCAAACGGATTCGTCTCCGAATCATTGGCGGAGGCGTGGTGCCCCACCCCACGGGTTTGGGTGCTCCAGTGATAAGCGTTTTCCTGTCCGGCTTCTCCCGGAGTTAGCGAGGCNTCATCGCCTTCGATATAGAACAAATTCGGGCGGGTGCCCTTCTCCGGCTTCCGGACGGTCACCTGCTGCTGCGCCACCAAGTTTGCAATCTTGGACTGCGGGTCGTCAAGGTCTCCGGAAATGATCGCCTGTGTGGGACAGACATTGACGCACGCCGGTTCTAGTCCGATTTCCACACGATGTGCGCAGTAGTTGCACTTGGCAGCGGTGTGGGTTTCCGGATCGATGTAGAGCGCATCGTAAGGACATGCCTGCATGCACGACTTGCAGGCGATGCAGCGGCGGTTGTCGAAATCGACGATGCCGTCCGGACGGGTGAACAGGGCTTGCGTCGGGCAAATCTCCACACACGGCGCGTTCTCACAGTGATTGCAGCGCATCACCGAGAAAATCCTGCGGGTGTTTGGAAAAGTCCCCTTCTCGATGTACTTCACCCACGTCCGGTTCACTCCGACCGGAACGTCATGTTCGGATTTGCAGGCGACGGTGCAGGCGTGGCAACCGATGCAACGGCGGTTGTCGATGATGAAACCAAAATTCATGGGTGCGTGTTTTGTTCAATTTACGGACTTGTGCAATTTTGTGAATCCGGACACTCCGTTCGTCCTTGTATGTTGAAACCAAGCACCAAAGGCGAGCGCGGATTCAACTCGTCAGTGCAACAGGAGGGTTGAGTCCGGAGCATAACGGCTTTGAAGTCTTGAAGCCAGGACATTTCCGGGCNCGCTTGTTGAGCCTGTCCATGATGCTGCACCTGCTCTGGGGTCACTGCCCCGGCGCTTGTCCAGCAACAGAACAGCCCAGCCACTCACAACTGACACACCGTCCCTGCAGCCTCAAGAGCCAGCCCTGAGTTGCTCCCGGATTCCACTGCTTGTGCAGCAGGCTCTCAACCCGCTTCCAAATTCCAAGTGCATTCCCCCGTCTGGGCCTGAACTCGCAGCAGGTCAAAA
>PBTB01000021.1 GCA_002726945.1 Deltaproteobacteria bacterium
TTTTGACGAAATTGGAACCCTCACCAAGAAATTCATGCGCGCCGGAGTATTCCGGCAGGCCAGACGGTACGGGACCATTGTGATTTTTCCCACCATCGTGGTGGTCGATTCGGAACACCGGGTCAGGTTGGTGATGGAAGGTCCCCCCCCGGATTTTCTGGAGCGCCTCGAGGAGGTCTTGTGAGGATTGGATGCGTTGGAGGGTTGCTTCTGCTCGGGGTGCTGGCGGCGTGCGGCCCGTCACAAAAAGCTGATCCACAGGCCAGGCTGGCGGAGGCCCACCAGCAGCACCAAAGCGACCTCGAAAGCGCAGGCTTGCGTGACGGGGTATCAGGAGCACCTGCTGGATCCAAGGAAGCAGAACCTAAAAAGAAAGCTGCGATGGTCACCTTGAGGGAGGGTGAGACACCTCCCGCGTGGAATTTGGAGACTCCACGGGATTGCGAGACGGTGTTTTGGTGCGGGATGGCCTTTTTGGATGACTGCGACAACCTCAACTCCTGCCGCATTGAGGCTGAAACCCGTGCCCGCAACGATCTACGCAAGCACATTGCGGTGCGAATCCGTTCACGTTCGTTCGGACGTTTGTATCGAGAACAGGACAAGGAGGGCGAATCTGGGTTCCGGCAGTTCTCGCAGGAAATCCGCGAGAAGGGCGCGACCATTGAACTCAAGAACGTGCGCTATGAACATTTTTACTGGATTCCGAAACGGCAGCACATGGTTTTGGCTCGCATGAAGCGTCCTAAGGCGGAAGACACACCGGATGCCAAAGCGAACAAATCCGTTGAAGCTCACTGGCATCCGGTACGGCTGGTCGTTGCCAAAGCCGCAAAACCCGCAGGATTGCATCAGTATCTTCGGGAATACCTTGCAGTGCTGTTACGTGAGCAGGGAGCAAGCGTTGAGGACGACATGACCCAGGCTGAGTCTTTCCGGATTCTGGCTCCCTCCCTCAAAGTCCAGATTCTCGAAAACTCCGGGCAGTTTAACTTGGTCAGAAGTAAGGCTACTGTCTATCTCACTTTGACAGTGCTAGAAGAGTCAGAGAAGCCTATTGCCCGGAAAACCTGGACAATTACACGGGGTTCTTCTAAGGCACCAGATGAGTTTAGTATGACAGAAAAGCAGGAGGCCGCACAGAAAACTTTGAGGAAAGGCTTGCGAGAATTCGAGGCGGAGTTGCTGCGGTTTCTCGGCAAGCACCTTCAACTTTGAAAAACAGGCTCAGGAGCGCAGTTCGTAGGACACGCGCCGCATCGCGTCTTCAAGCTTGCGGCAGTAGCGGGGAATTTCGTCGGGAGGTGAATCCGGAGGCACCAGCAGGGGTTCGCCAAACGCCCCCTCGATGCGGTTGAACGGTTGGGGCAGGCGGTGTTGGTCCCACGTCTTCAGCCGCCACTCGCGTCGGCAGGTGTAGCTCCACGGCAGGATCGGGACGTTTGCCTGTTTGGCCAGCAACACAATTCCGGGCTTTGCTTCCAGGGGCGGCCCCAGCGGCCCATCTGGAGCAATGGCAATGCCCTCTCCCGCCTTCAGCACTTGCAGCGTGTCCAGC
This sequence comes from Deltaproteobacteria bacterium, assembly GCA_002726945.1. GTDB lineage: Bacteria > SAR324 > SAR324 > SAR324 > NAC60-12 > UBA8110. Next base: position 1,559 of record PBTB01000021.1, read on the forward strand.
AACCCCTCCGCCCCGCCTCGGTTGGAGGACCCCCGTGTCGCCTTGAAGTTGAAGCGGCGCATCACCTGATAGATCGCCTCCCCGTCCCGGCTCGCACTGATCAGCGCGGTCAGGTGCAGGCTCCGGAACATCCAGATGCTGAAAAAGATATCCTGATGCCAGGTGGAGACCAGAAAGCCATCGTACCGCTCACGGGCCTGTTCCGCCACTTCCATGTTGCGAACAACCACCCGTGAGGTGAGGGCGGTGGTTCGCAGCAGCACCATGAGCAGCCAAATTCCAAAACGCTCCTTGGGGCGCAGTTGGGGGATCTCCGGGGTTTTCTGGTTAGACATGGACGATCATGCGGACCTCTGCAACCGATTTTCCGAGCAGTCCTCAACCCAAAACTTCAGTCGCGGTCAGCCGTTCGTAGGGTGCATCAAGCGCGAAGTTGAGCGTTGTTTCACCTGCGGATTCATGGGCAACCTGAATGCCCACGCGCTCTTGGTGCAAGGTCAGCACAATCTCCAACCCGGCAATCGCTGCTTGCATAGAGACTTCCGTGAGCAGGCGTCCGCAGAGGTCCACCTCCTCAACCGACAAGACGGTGCCTTGAATTCGCAAGCCACCCGCACGCTGTTCCAAGCGCACCTGCGCCCCGGTGTGTTGCCGAAGCCAATCCTTGAGTTGCACTTGCGTCCAAGTCACTCCCAGTCCTCCCAGACGGAAGTTGTGGTCGAACTTTCTGCTTCCGGGGGTTCCTGCTGGCGGCGAATGTGCTCAGCCTTCACGGCTTGGGCCAACTCGCGGGTGAGTTCAGGGAGACCACGCCCGGAAACAGCAGAAATCCGGAAAACCTGCTCGCCTTGTGCCTCAAGACGGTTTTGCAACGCATCGAGGTCTTCATCCTCAACGGCGGCGTCCAGTTTCGTGAGGGTGATCCTGCGGGGTTTTTCGGGCAGTTGGGGAGAGAACTCTGCAAGCTCGTGCAGCAGGGTTTGGTACTCCTCCCACGGTTCGTGTTCGCTGAACCCGGAGATATCGAGCAGCAGAACCAGCAAGGCGGTGCGCTCAATGTGCCGCAGGAAACGATCACCCAAACCCCGGCCTGCGTGTGCCCCCTTGATGATGCCGGGAATGTCCGCAATCACAAAGGGATCGTGATCCGGATGCTTCACCACGCCAAGGTTGGGAACGAGCGTGGTGAAGGGGTAATCGGCGATCTTGGGCCGGGCATGGGAGACGCGGCTGATCAGCGTGGACTTTCCGGCATTGGGAAAGCCCACCAAACCGATGTCGGCCATCAGCTTGAGTTCAAGCCGCACCCAAAGTTCCAGACCCTCAGCACCGGACTGGTGGTAATCCGGGGCACGGTTGGTGGCGGTTTTGAAGCGGGCGTTGCCGCGTCCGCCGCGTCCGCCGTTGAGAAAGTGATAGGGATTTTCAGCGACAACCTCCAACATCACCTCGCGGGAGTCCTCGTTCAGGACCACGGTTCCCAACGGCACCGGAATGTGGAGGTCACGCCCGGCGCGTCCGTGCCGATCCTGCCCGCCTCCCGCAAAGCCGCTCTCTGCGTGCTGGTGCTGCTGAAAGGAGAGGTCGAGCAGCGTGGTCTTGTCCGGGTCACCGATGAAGCAAACGTCCCCGCCCTTGCCGCCGTCCCCGCCGTTCGGCCCACCCAGTGGCACATATTTTTCGCGCCGGAACGCGGTGCAGCCCGGACCACCCTTGCCGGAGCGGACATGGATCTTGACCGAATCAACGAACTTCATTCCGCTGCGGCCTCCACCTTGAAAAACTGGGTGAACTCTTCCGGAAGTTCCAACCCAAGCTGGGTGTTGAGCTGGTTCACGAAGGGGCGTATCGCCTCCTTGAGGCAGTTGTGGAACGCGGAGGGATCCTCCTCCAGTTCTGCAAAAAGCTCGCGGTAGTCGTGGTTGGACTGCCGGAGCAGAAGTTTTGCGTGAACGGGGGCTTGCTCCGACTGTTTCGCAAGTGAGGCGAGCAATCCGTCATCCGGAGAACCCAGCAGCAGGTAAGTGAAGGAATCCTTGAAGCGGAACACGAAAAACGGAGTGGGGTTGGGGAAGGCATCGCGGATCCGCTGGACAAAATCAATGAAATGTTCGCACATGGAGTCGTTGCCCCAGAACTCCATGTGGAGTGAACTGACGGTGCGGTCGCATGCCAAGTTGAATCGTCGAAAGTAGTGGTAATCCTTGTAGCGGATGACTTCCGGGTGATTGACCAGCCGGCGCTCCTGAAAGTGCAGTGCCTGCATCGTGGCAATCAAATCCTCTGGAGTGAAGGGCGCAGGATCACTTTGCGCATGTGAGGATTCCTGAAGCTGCTCCCAGTCGGAGAGGAATTGCGCTTTGGCTTGGAGATAGCGTTCAAACACCCCCGTGTTCGTGAGTTCCTGCACGTTTTGCAGCATCTCGGCGGCAGTGCCGTCCAGATCAAGATCGTCCAGCAATCCAGCGAGTTCCAGCAACTCCGTGCGTTCCGGATAGGCGTTCTGAAGCTCCCGGACGGTTGCCAGAGTGCGGCGCACCTTGAGGCGGGTGCGGTTCTGAAACGCTGCGGCGTCCACCGGTTGGGCGTCCTGTTCCTGAAAGACCTCCACAGGAAGCTGGCTCTTGTTGGGACCATGCAGGGAAAACGCATGGGACAGGTTGTTTGCCGGAATTCCATTGGCGTAGAATTCGTCCACCAACTGTGTCTTGAGCAGCGTGGCTGCGTCATGAAGCCGCTCATCGGCTTCCAACCGCGTCATCAGCGCTTCCAAGCCCTCCAGCAACTCGCGGGCACGAGTGCGGCGCTCCGGTTCAAGATTCACCACTGCACCGGGCACTCCGGAGGCGGTGAACATCCCGGAATTGGGAGATTCCGACTCGGTCTCTGCTTCAGCCATGAAGGTTTGTCAACAGGTGGAGGCTTGCTCCAACTCCGAATGCAAGCATCCCCACACGCTATGGAAATCGACGGGGAACCTCAAGCCGGATTGGAGGAAGGAGGCTGCGGAATGGCAGTGAACTGAAGACATCGAGGCTTTTCAGTTTCAGGTTTGAGACAACTTGCCGGAGCGTTGTGAAGCCGGTCACCGCACCTGAGGTGGAATGTGGAAACGATGACGGCAGGCTTCAAGAAATTGGAGGATGTGGAAACGGAATGGGAGCCGATCCGGCTTGCATCAAACCGTGCCTCCCAGAAACCCCAGAAGGCACGGTGGGTAAGTTTGAGGGAAAGTGCCGAGGTGGGTTTAGTTTAGCAGACAGCGTAGTAACAAGGCGGGGTTCCTGTCCAGAAGTGCCCCGCAACTTCCTGAAGATAAAGAAAAATTGAAGTCAGTCGGTGTGGAAGTTGGCGGACACCGTGACTTTTTGAAGTGATGAAAACTGGCACATTCCCCCTAGGCTTGCTCAAGGCGTGATGCCCTGAACAATGTTACTCACCCTCTACTCATACCGACCGACAGTCAAGTGTTTTTTTCTTTTTTTCAGGTCTGCATTTTTTTCCACAACTCAGGAGCGCGGATGGGAAGTTTTTTCATCCGGATGCCGGTCGCATCTCGCACCGCATTGGCCAGCGCAGCGGGTCCCGGAACAATGGGCGGCTCTCCCACTCCACGAATCCCAAACGCTCCTTTGGGCGAGGCAACTTCGACCAAGACCGGCTCGATGGACGGAGCCTCGTCACAACGCGGCAACGCGTAATCCAAGAAGGACGGTGTGAGCAGGTGGCCGGCTTCGTCATAGACCAACTGCTCCTGCAAACCAATGGCAAGTCCCTGAAGCGCGCCGCCCTGCAACTGCCCCTCGACCATGAGGGGGTTGAGCGCAAAGCCGACATCCTGCACCGCCACATACTGCAGCGGCGTCACGACTCCGGTTTCCTTGTCCACCTTCACCCGCACCAGATGCGCCGAAGCCGCAGGGGCGTTGATCTCGACCGCAGAGTTCCCATGCGCCAGCAGCGGCCCCCCTTGACCTTGCACGGATTCGGCACGACTGGCGAATTCTGCCAAGGTGACGGCTTTGCTGGGAACCCCTCGGACGAAGACTTTGCCCTCTTGGATTTCAATGTCATCTTCGCTGGCTTCAAAGTGATCAGCCGCCATTTTGGTGACGCGCTGGCGCACCCCGCCCGCTGCCTCTGTAAGCGCTCCCGCTATGCTGTACGTCACCATGCTGCCACCACTGGCGGGTGCAGCTGGTCCGGACGTGGTGTCGCCCTGTGTGATGGTCACTTGCTCCGGAAGCACCCCAAGGGTTTCGGCGACGATGTGGACAAACCCGGAATTCACGCCGGAAATGTCCACGGATCCCACCAGCACTTGCACAGAACCGTCACCCTCCACCCGCACCACGGCTGAAGCCGGTGTGACGCCGCAGCGCCAGACTCCCACCGCCAGCCCAACACCCTCGTCCGGACCGCTTGCGCGGTTGACCCATGCGGGGTGTTCGCGCATTTTTTCCAGCACCTCCCGCAGGTTCAGGCTCGGCCACGGGTTGCCGTCAATCATGGGATCACCGCCGCCCGCTGCGTTTTGGTAGCGGAACTCCAGCGGATTGAGTCCGAGTTCGCGGGCGAGGTCATCCATGTGGGATTCCATCGCAAACACGGCTTGCGGGGCGCTCGGGGCGCGGTAGGGCCCCGTCATGACTTGGGTGGTGCAGACCTCGTTGGCGGAGATTTTGATGTGCGGAATGCGGTATTGGCTCGCCAGCAAGGTCGCCGCCAGTCCGGCCCATGGGGCAGAAAACGCTCCGTTGTTCAAATAAAGCTTCGACTTGAGGGCACAAAGCTGACCGTTCTGCTTGACCCCCATCTTGAGGTCGATGCGGTGTTCAGGAGCATGCATGGACGTGAGAAAATCCTCGGTGCGCGTGAGTTCCAACCGCACCGGGCGACGAAGCTGGTATGCGATGGCGGCGGTGAGCGGTTCGATCAGGCCGTGCTTGCCCCCAAAGCCTCCGCCCATCGGCATTGCCACCACCCGGACTTGACTGCGCGCAAGGCGCAAAAGTCGGGCGACTTCGTTGCGAATGGTGCGCGGTCCCTGAGTGCTCGCGTAGAGGACGAGTCCGGAACTGCCTTCGGGGGCGGCCACCGAAACCTGCGGTTCCAGATAGCCCTGATGCACCGCTGGCATCCGGTAAGTGCGCTCCAGCACCACATCTGCTTCCTGAAAGCCCTGCTCCACATCCCCACGGTCGTACCTGTTTTCCGTGTGGATGTTGCCCGGTTCGCTGGATTCGGCAGTGCCCTGCTGGTCCACGCCACCGTGGTCGGCAGAGACATCAATCGCATCTTTCGGCAAACCGTTTGGCCAGAGGATCGGAGCATCCGGACGGAGTGCCGCGTCGAGGTTTGGAATCGGCGGCAGCAGGTCGTATTCGATTTCCAACCCCTCCACACCGTCCTGCGCGGCGGTGATGGTCTCTCCGACTACCGCAACCACGGGCTGCCCCTCGAACAGCACTTTCTCTCTGGCAAGCACGGAACTCATGCGGGAACTGATGACCTGATCGCGGGTCGGCAAGTCCTCTGCAGCCAGCACGGCCACAACTCCCGGAACCGCCTCTGCCGCAGAGCGGTCCACGCTGACAATGCGGGCGTGGGGATGCGGACTGAGCGCCAGACGGACGTGGTGCATCCCGTCGAGTTTCAAATCCCCCGTAAAGCGGAGTTGCCCCCGCAGCTTGTCCGGTGCGTCCACGGGCAGGGCACGCTTGCCCAAGTAGCGGTATTCGGTTGTCCTCACGCTTTTCATAAAAGCCATTTCAAAAAAAAGGTTGTCAATCCAAAACTCTACCACACTGTACTTTGGGGGCAATCCTCAATTCAGCTTGCCCGCAAACCGGAGGTGTGCGACAGTGCAGTCATCTCACTTGGAGCCTGTGCTGTGCCAATGACGCGCTTTTCCAGAAAACCCCTGCTGCTGATTTTGCTGGCGTTGCCCGTGGCTCCAACCTTCCTGCTTGCCAACCACGGACTCGACTACGCAAAACTGCGAAAAATCGTTGAGGCCCGCCAAAGTCCCTTCAGCGATCCCTCTTCTCCCTACACCGGAAAAGTTGGCCCCAAGCTACGGATCAGCACGATCCGGCGTCATGCTCAAGAGATGTCAAAGGAGGTCTGGAAACCGCGCCCGCCACTCGATTACGCCAAGCTGTTACGCTCCGTTCACGAGTACCGCAGGTTGCGAACCCGAGGTCCGCTCAGGCAGCCTTCAAGTCAATGACGTCAAGCAGTTGGTGGGGCCACTGGAGGTAGTCCTGCCACTGGGGGTCCGGGATGCGGAGCGGCATGGACTTGGCGATACGGACCATTTCCCAATAGCTCGGTTCGTGTGGGATGCTGCTGGGGTGGATCAGGTCAGAGCCCTTGCTGAGGTTGCACCGATAGCAGGCGGCCACCACATTGTCCCATGAGGTTGTGCCGCCCCGGCTTTTGGGCAGGACGTGGTCGATCGTGAGCTGTTCCGAGGTGTAGGACTTTCCACAGTACTGACAGTGAAAGCGATCCCGCAGGTAGATATTGCGCCGCGTGAAGTACACACGGTTGATGCGCCGGATGTACTTCGACATCACCACCACACTGGGCATGGGCATGGCAAAATGCTGGGCGCGGCACGGCCAGTTCCGGTAGGAGCGCAGGATCACCACCTTATCAAGAAAGTACGCCTTGACGGCCTGCTGCCACGTCAGGGTGCTGAGCGGGGCATAGGTCAGGGGTTGGTGATCCTGATTCAGTAAGAGAACATCGCTCATGGTGCTACTTGTCACTCCAGTTGGATTGGGTGAGTCCCGGATGCAGGAGACCCCGGAGGGCGGGACGACCCTCTGGAGAAGGTCAGACGACTTAGGTTATTTCTTGAAATAAATGCACCTGAATTATACCGGATTTTTTTGAGCTTCAAGGCATCGAAAACGGCACATCGCCTGCTATGTCATTGGAGCGATAACGATGAAAATCCATAAAAAGACAAGGAAGATGGTATATTCATTTCAGGAAATCACCTCAGGCCTCGCGCATGAAATTGCGCAAGACGGTGTGCAGGATGCCACCGTTGCGGTAGTACTCGATCTCGACCTTGTTGTCGAGTCGGCAGAGGACCGGGATTTCGCGATCGTCCGCCTTGAGGATGAGCTGCTGCTGGGGGAGCAGGTCGTTGCCGAGTCCGAGGACGGACAGCGTTTCGCTTCCGGCAAGTCCAAGGGATTCGTGGGTCTCTCCGTTCAGAAACTGCAAGGGCAGTACCCCCATGCCCACAAGGTTGGAGCGGTGGATACGCTCAAAGCTAGCTACCACCACCGCTTTGACTCCCAGCAAGAAGGTTCCTTTTGCAGCCCAATCCCGCGAAGAACCGGTGCCGTATTCACTGCCGCCCAGCACCACCAGCGGCGTTCCGGATTCCCGATAACGCATGGCGGCCTCGTAAACCGAGGTCACTTCGCCTGTGGGGAAGTGGGTGGTGAACCCGCCTTCGGTTCCAGGAGCGATCTGGTTGCGGATGCGCACGTTGGCAAAGGTCCCCCGCGTCATGACACGGTCGTTGCCGCGCCGTGATCCGAAGGAGTTGAAATCCTGCGGGGCCACTCCCTTTTCTGTTAAAAACCTGCCCGCCGGAGTGTCCGCCTTGAAGGAACCTGCCGGAGAGATGTGGTCCGTGGTTACGGAATCGCCAAGCTTGAGCAGCATCCGTGCGCCCACGATGTCCTGAATCGACGACACCTCGGTGCCCATGTCAGTGAAAAACGGCGGGTTCTGGATGTAGGTTGATGCCTCTTCCCAGCCATACACCTGTCCGGGCTTGGCCTTGATCTCGTTCCACATCGGGGTCATCTCGTCCACCCGGCCATACGCCTTCTGGTAAAGGTCGCTCGTGATCAGCGCCTCGACTTCCGCGACCTCCTCCTGCGAGGGCCAGATCTGCTTGAGAAAGACATCGTTGCCGTCGTGGTCCTTGCCAAGCGCATCGTTTTGCAGGTCGCAGTTCACTGTGCCCGCGAGCGCGTAAGCCACGACCAGCGGCGGGCTGGCGAGGTAGTTTGCCTTGATGTTCGGGCTGATGCGGCCCTCGAAGTTGCGGTTTCCGGACAGCACGGAGGTGACCACGAGGTCACCCTCGTTGATCGCCTGCACGATGTGCTCCGGCAACGGTCCGGAGTTGCCGATGCAGGTGGTGCAGCCGTAACCCACCGTCTGAAAGTCCAGGGCGTCTAAATGTTCGGAAAGTCCGGACCTGTTGAGGTACTCCGTTACCACGCGAGACCCTGGGCCGAGGGAAGTCTTCACCCACGGTTTGGAGCGCAGTCCGCGCTCGTTGGCCTTCTTCGCAAGCAGCCCGGCGGCGATCATCACCGAGGGATTGCTTGTGTTGGTGCAGGAGGTGATCGCGGCAATTGTCACATCCCCGTGCGAGAGTGTTTGCCCGTCCAATCCCTGCACCGGAATTGCGGTTCTGGTGGCTTCTTCGTTCAACTCAAACCCACGCTCGTTGATTGGTGCCCGCAACGTTTGCTGCCATGTTGGCTGCATCGCAGACAGGTTCACCCGATCCTGTGGACGCTTTGGTCCCGCCAGTGCGGGTTCCACTGTCGAAAGGTCCAACTCCAGCGTGTCCGAGAACACAGGATCGGCCATGCCATCGGTGCGGAACAGCCCCTGTGCCTTACAGTAGGCTTCCACGCGCTGCACGATGCTTTCTGGACGTCCGGTGTTGCGCAAGTAGTTGAGAGTTTCAGAATCGACCGGAAAGAAACCCATCGTCGCGCCATACTCCGGACCCATGTTCGCAAGCGTCGCTCGATCCGCGAGCTTGAGGTTGGAGAGTCCGGGGCCAAAAAACTCTACGAATTTCTCAACCACGCCCTTCTGCCGCAACAACTCGACAACGCGCAACACGAGGTCGGTCGCAGTCGCACCTGCCGGAAGTTCTCCGATGAGCCGGAAACCCACAACTTGAGGCATCAGCATGTAGATCGGCTGTCCGAGCATCACGGATTCCGCCTCGATGCCACCCACACCCCAGCCCATCACGCCGAGGCCGTTGATCATCGTTGTGTGGGAATCGGTCCCCACGACCGTGTCCGGAAAACACACGCCGTCGTGTTCCTGCACGACGCTGGCAATGTGTTCGAGGTTGACCTGATGCACGATGCCCACGCCCGGAGGAAAGGCACGGAACTGCTGGAACGCGCTCTGCCCCCATTTGAGGAATTCGTAACGCTCACGGTTGCGCTCGAACTCAATGGCCATGTTTTTCTCAAGTGCATCAGCACTTCCGGAATGATCCACCTGCACCGAGTGATCAATGACCAAATCCACAGGAACTCTGGGGTTGATCACTTCCGGGTCGCCGCCCATCTCCGCCATCGCTGAACGCAGGGACGCCAAGTCCACCACTGCCGGAACTCCCGTGAAATCCTGCAACAACACCCGGGTGGGCTTGTGGGGAATCTCCTTGTCGGACTTGCTGCCGTCCCAGTGAGCGAGCATCCGGACGTGTTCCTCCAGCACCTGGAATTCATCGTGGTTCCGCAGGGCCTGCTCCAGCAGGATCTTCATCGAAACGGGGAGTCGGCTGATGTTGCCACCAATCTTCTGCTCCAGAGACTCAAGGCTGTAAAGCTGCTTGCTTCCTGTAGCGCTGTCAAACTCGACTCGGCAGCCAAACGTGTTGTCGGTCATTTTTCCTCAAAGAAAATCATCAAAAAAACGCCTCCGAATCCCCCTGAATCCTTCTCATTCGATTGCGATCCACACCATCATCGTAACCTCTAACGGAGAAATTACAAGTTCTTGCCGAAGGGATCGTGGGTACAAAACCCTTCCAGCCAATCGGCTACTTGCTGGAAATCGCTTGTTGCACTCCAGTTCCGCCAACGTGCAAACATTTTGTAAACCACACTGGCCCCCGTGCCAGATTCCCGCATGGACTTGAGGGTGGTGTCTTCCTTCGATTTGGAGAGCTTGATCCCATCGGGTCGAGTCAGGAGGGAATGGTGCAGGAAGCGGATTTGCAGGAAGGAATCGGCTTTCAGTCGCTGGGCGAGGTGGAGTTGGACCACCGAGGATTCCCGGAGGTCTTCACCCCGGACGATGAGGTTGATGCCAGGATTCACATCGTCCACGAGTGAGGCGATTTGGTAGGCAGGAATGCCATCGCGACGGTGCAGCACGAGGTCTCCGGCAGAAGCAGCATCCGCCAAATGCTCCGAATCCGGCCAGTCATGCACCAACACGGGAGCCGAGTCCGGCATCCGCAATCGCCATGCGGTTTCCGGGGTGGAAAAGTCGCGGTCGCGGTTCCGGCAGGTTCCGGGATAGCGTCCATCGTTGGAAAGGGTCTGAATCTGCTTTCGGGAACAAATGCAGGCGAAGAGGTCACCCTGCTGACGGAGTTGGGTTAGTGCCGATTCGTAATGGTCCCGCCGATGCTGTTGCGACCATGTTTTCCGAACATCCTCTGGACCTTCCGGACCGGAATCCCAATCCAACCCCAGCCACTCCAAATCCAGAAACAGCGAGTCCAGAAACTCCGGTTTGGCGCGCGGGGCATCAAGGTCATCGACTCGCAACAAGAGGTGCCCGCCCCGACTGCGCACCAGCACCCACGTCAGCAGAAAGTTGAAGGCATTGCCAAGGTGCAGATGCCCGCTGGGGGTGGGGGCCAGGCGTGAACGCAGCAGAGGCAACTCCGGTTCCACCATCGGGGGTTTCAGCGGAACACGTTTTTTATCGGAAGCTCAACCCCAAAGGTGTCATCAATGATGTTTCCCTCGACGAAGGTGGTTTCCTTTTGAGAACTGTAAACCGTGACGGCAGTGGGGTAGGGCAGGACCATCCAGCAGGACGGGATGCCTGCACTCAGGTAGGTTTCGATTTTTGCAACAATGGCTTGTGGCAGTTGGGTGGGCGACACAATCTCAATGGCCAACAAAGGCAGTTCCTCCATGCGCACAATGTCATGCTTCGGATCCAACTCTTGGAAGGGATAGGCGCACAAATCCGGTTTGTGTTCCATGCTGTCAATGAGAATGCTCAACTCCGTGTGAATCCGGTGATCGGTCAGCCCCCTGAGTTCGTAAGCCAGATTGACCTGAACGGCTGAATGGATGTTGGACGCGGCCATGTTGAACCCCTGGGTTTGCAGTTGAGAATGAAGTCTTGCGCTGACTCACTGTACTCGATTCTCCCTTGATTCTGAAGAGGTTTGAGTGAAAGCCGTGGGCCGAAACAGGCACTCCGATACGCAGAGTCAACTTGGCTGGGCGACTTCCGGAACCTGCTGCCAGACGGGATTGGCCTGCTGGAAGGCATAGGCGAGTTGCAGAACGCCAAGTTCATCGCGGTTGCGACCCACGATTTGCAAACCGACAGGCAGGCCATCCTCCGTGAACCCGCACGGCACCGAGATCGCAGGAAGCCCTGTGACCGTGATGAAGTAGCATGAACGCATCCAGTCGATATAGGTTTCCATCTGAATGCCGTTGATCTCGGTGATGTACTCCTGCTCCACCGGAAACGGCGGCACCTGTGCGACGGGCAGGCAGAGGAACTCATGCGTTTCCATGAACACCCGGACTCGGTGATACAGCGCAGTGCGTAGCATTTCCATGCGTCCAAGTTCAGGACCTGTAAGTTTCTGTCCGGATTCGGTGTTCCAAATCACTGTGTCCTTGATCTGATCCCGGTGGGTCTTAAGGTGTGCCCCACACCTGATCTCGTACAGCCATGCCCGCCACGTTTTGAAAATCTCGTCGGCTCCTGAGAAATCCGGGAAGCGTTTGTCAAGTTCGCATCCAAGGTTATCCAAAACGGCACGTCCTTTTTCCAAAGTCTGCACCACCCGCGTGTCCACCGGAAGTCCACCCAAATCCGTACTCCAACCAATACGAACCCCCTTGAAGTCGCGACTTAGGGGTTGCCGGAATTGTTCCCCGGAATCGGTGAGGGACAAGGGGGCGCGTTGATCCGGCTGGGCCATCACGCTGAGCAGCAACCCAACATCCTCCACGGTCCGGCCCATTGGTCCATCGACTGCAAAGGTGTTCCAACCCGGACCCGGCCAGGAAGGCACCCGACCGGGCGAGGTGCGGAATCCGACGACATTGCAAAAACTCGCGGGGTTGCGGAGTGAGCCGCCAAGGTCACTGCCGTCTGCAATCGGCAGCATCCGACTCGCCAGCGAAACCGCAGCCCCGCCGCTGCTGCCCCCGCAGGTTTTTGTGAGATCGTGCGGGTTCTTGGTGGCACCAAAAACGGGGTTGAAGGTTTGTGACCCTGCACCAAACTCCGGTGTGTTGGTTTTGCCAATCAAGACAGCCCCGGCTTCCCGTATGCGCTGCACGAGCAGAGCGTCCTGTTCAGGAATGTTGTCTGAGAAAATTGGGGAGCCGAAAGTGGTGCGGATGCCCTTGGTTTCCACCAAATCCTTGTGGGCGATGGGCAGACCATGCAAGGGTCCGAGTTCGTCACCACGGGCTGCTGCGGCATCGGCGGCCTTTGCCCGCTCCAGTGCCTGTTCCGGAATCATGGTGACAATGGCATTGACTTGCGGGTTGACCCGCTCGATCTGCGCAAGGTGGGCTTCCAGCACCTCGACGGCGGAAACCTCGCGGTTGCGGAGCAGGGCGGCAAGCGTGGTGGCGGTTTTGAAACAAAGGGACAAATCGGGCATGTTTGGTTATCAGTTTTTGGTTGTCGGCAGTCGGTTTTTCAGGCGCGAAGTGCGCGAAGAGAAGGTAGCGCTCAGGCGTATTGCTTCCGGAGGGATTCGGTGTAAGGGGGGCGCAAGATGCCTCGCTCTGTGATCAACCCGGACACGAGTTCGGAGGGTGTGACATCAAACGCCGGGTTGCGGACCTGCATGGCGTCCGGAGCTGTGGGCCTTGCGCCGAAGTTTGTGACCTCGTTTGCGTCGCGCTCCTCAATGGTGATCTCAGTTCCGGAAGGAGTGTCGAAGTCAATGGTCGAATAAGGACACGCGACATAGAACGGAATGCCAAAATGCTTGGCGAGGATCGCCACACCGAGAGTGCCGATCTTGTTGGCGACATCCCCGTTTGCTGCAACACGATCTGTGCCGACGATCACAAGATCAATCAATCCCTCTGCCATCGTGGTCGCGGCCATATTGTCACAGATCAGCGTCACGTCGATTCCGGACTGCTGCAACTCCCAACTCGTCAGACGCGCCCCTTGCAGCAAGGGCCGGGTTTCATCCGCATACACCCGAAAGCGTGTGCCTTTGGCATGGGCAAGATACATTGGAGATGTGGCGGTGCCGAGTTCAGAGGTCGCCAGTGAACCCGCGTTGCAATGGGTCAAGACTCCGGAGCCTTCCGAAATCAGCAACACCCCGGCTTCGCCAATGCCTCGGCAGAGCACGCGGTCCTCCTCGTGGATGGCGATGGCTTCCTCCGTCAAGGCTTGGTGGATCGTCCCCGCAGATTCATTGGCAAGTGATTGCGCTTTTCCGACCATGCGCTGGAGCGCCCAGCGCAGATTCACGGCGGTAGGTCGGGAACTGTCGAGATAATCCGCCTGCCGCTGGAGTTCTTGGAGGTAGTCGGCATTTGCGAGGGTCTGGTGTTCCTGCATGGCGACAACCAACCCGTAGGCACCCGCAATGCCAATTGCCGGGGCACCACGCACCTTGAGTTGCTTGATGGAATTCCAAACTTGCACCACTGAATCCTGACGCTCCTCGAACGTCTCCAAGGGGAGTCGGGTTTGGTCGAGCAGAAAAAACTGTCCGTTGTCCCAGCGCAGGGTTTGTGGAAGTTGAGGAAGTGATGGTTCGGTGGTGCTTGTTTGCTTGTGCGGATTCACGGATTTCCAAGGTGCTGGGTAGTCAAAGTCACTTACCTTTAAGACATCCCGATAGCCAGTCGCTCTTGCAACACCTGCTGCGAGCAGCTACGGACCTTGCCTTCATGTTGGTGCCAAGTGGGAGAATGACGTACTGATGGTGAACCGGCAAGCGAAACCGCTGTGGCGAGATGGAGGACCACCAAGGCAGCCCTCCATCTCAAGAAAAGGAAAATGAATATCAAATGGTGGGTGTTATGAAGGCAGCGCCCGCTGGCCTTGAAGGAATGCGGTTGGATGGGGTTTGCAACCCGGTTGGGGAGAGAACTTCAGCGAAGGGGTTGAGCAGTCTTGCGAGAAATCCTCGTTTGCGTTTCACCTTCGCGGGGCCGTAGCTGCCCCGTTCCTCGAGCGAGGCGGCGATTGCTGTAAAATCAGTCATGAGTATCCCTTTCTAAATGATCATGTTTTGGACTGCGTCACCGGTGAGCGGCCGCAGGTTATTTCAGAGCCCTCTTTGTCTTCGCGGCACCATAGCGCCCGCCACCGCCTCTCAGGCTGGGGTTGAGCAGGTCTCTGAGCGCGTCGCCGAATATGTTGGTGCCCCAGACGACGATGAACAGGGAAAACCCGGGCCAGAGCGCCAGCGCCGGGACCCTCTCCATGTAGCGGCGTCCTTCCCAACTGAGCCTCCCTCCCCAGCTGGCGACATCGGGGGGCAGCCCAAGACCAAGGAAGCTCAGGGAGGCCTCGGTAATGATCACGTCGCCAATGGTCACGGTGAAGATGACGATCATGGGCGTCATTTGCTGTATTCTGCGATGTCGCGATTCGTCGCAATACGGTGTCATGATTTGTCGTCATACTAAACAGCCCACTCATAGTTGGATTGTCGGGCTGATCCCTTCAATCGGACTAGATGAAGTTCAATCAAATTATTCAAATCACGTTGCAAGGTGCGTCGTGTCACCCCAGAGTAGATTTCTTCAACTTCTGAAATATGTATAGCCCCTTTCTTCATCAATAAATCCAATGCTTTTGCTTGTCTCTCATTCAAGCTGTGTTTCTGTACCAATACATCCCGTCGAATGACCTGTTCACCACGTTCCTTAATCTCAACCATCTGGGTTTGAAGACCGATGATGAAGTAGTCGAGCCAGCCAGTCATGTCCATACCGTTTTCACGAACGCTTTGGATCGATTTGTAGAAGGTTGGCCGATTATCAGCACCGGATGAATTTCAAGACCTGAGTTGAGCCACTTAACCATCTCCGACATCATAATGGGAACTTCTACAGCTGATGGCGGAGTAAAAATCACTTCACCTGTGGCTGCATTGGCGACATAATTTTGAATGCGTCGGTAATCGCCCGGAGCAGCACTGCCTCCACGAACCTCTTCCACCAATTTACGATGAATCTCACGAATCCACTCTTCCGTGATCGGGTCGCCACTGTCCAGGCATTCAGAAACGAACTCAAAAGCTGAGCGGTAATTCAACAGCTCTCGCGCATCATCTGGGTCGGCTTCTGGTACTGCCTCGCCTTTCCATAAGCGTTCAGCCTGATCCAGGGTCAATCGTGTCCCCTCAATGTGGGTTGTATGATGTGCCTCCTTGATGAGGGCTTGATTTCCCATATCCCGCACCCAGTCATCGGAAAGCCTTGCAGCTTCCAGAAATCCCCGCGCCCGTTCAATCTGAGTGATGGCAGCTGTCATGGTGTTGGTTATGGTGAATTTGGGATTGAATGCTGTCATGAATTACCTTCAGCGATTCCTACCCCAGCGTCCCGTAGAATGGCAATGATTTCTGGTTTTAGTTTACCAGGCATTTCAGCCGTCAGAGACACATGGACATAAGAAACGCAAACCTCTTTTTGTAACAACTGTAATTCTTGACGTTTTCGTTGTTTTAAGTCGTGAATACTCACAATATCAGTTCTGGTGGTTTTGATGTTGATTTCATGTTTATTGCTTCGTAATAGTGATATTAAAATGACACTGTTCACTCACCATTCCTGTTATATACCCATTGCCTGGATTTGGTCGTGCATCTCGTTCCATTGAGCACGGTAGACCTTGAGTTGAGAACCAAATTTCATAGTATTTTCCTTGAGTGTGTTATTCCGTTATGCGTTCTTCACTGCCCAAGACACATCCGGAATGAGAACGGCTCTGCGCTTATCACCTCCGCACGATGGCCAGGTTGTTCTTTGGCATTCCCGCGCATACNNCAATCCAATTGGGTATTTTGCTCCCCGAGACTGCANCTTTGTCAGGAATGACTCACAAATGGCAGCTTTTCAACCTCAATCCGGTCAATGTGGAAACACCCCGGTCTTCAAGCACGAGAAAGNCCTTCTTCCGGAAGGGGGGAANATCCAGGAGGGGATTTTCCTCAGTCCCCAATAATTTTTTTGTGCCTGGTTTCTCCCCGGATGATGAGATCCTTCCGGGGGCGACTATGACAGGTCAATCCGGCGTCAACCCTCATATTGAGCCCCGTGGTGTGGAGGCTCTCATCACTCGCCAAATACAACGCGGCATAGGCAATATCCTCGGGGGTCCCCGCACGTTTCAAATCATCATCAAAGTATTCCGTGAGCCGACGGGTCCGGAGTTCGTTTTCCTCAGTGGACTGTGTCTGGTGACCTCCCCAGAAGATGGGGGTCACGACCGCTCCAGGAGAGATGCAGTTAACACGAATCCCGTGCTCTCTAAGTTCAACAGCCAAAACTTTGGTGATGTGGATCACCCCGGCTTTGCTTACCGAATAGAGGGGGCCCGAGCCATCCGTGGTCACACCGGCGGTGCTGCCATTGTTGATGATGCTGCCCCTGCCCTGCTGCTTCATAATCGGTGCCGCATATTTGATGCCGAGCAAACAAGAGGCCAGATTCGCCTTTAAGAGGGTGTCAAATCGTCCATGCTGAATTCCTCGACATTGACGTATCCCTGCCCGATGCCGGCGTTGTTGAACAGCACGTCAAGACGTCCCCACTTTTCAATGGTGGTGTCAATCAACGCCTTCACGTCTGCTTCGACGGAAACGTCGGTGCGCTTGAAAATCGCATTCTCACCCAGCCGGTCAGCCAGCGCCTGACCTGCTTCCTCACCGCGGGCCGCAATCACCACCCGGGCCCCTTCTGACACGAATAATTCCACGGTTCCTGCACCCATGCCACTGTTCCCGCCGGTGACAACCGCCACTTTGCCTGCAAGTCTTCCCTTGTGATCTGTCATTGTTTTCTTCCTTATTCGGGGGAGCCTCCCCCTTGAGTGTTGTCCCTCTGAAAATCGGGAAAATAACTGTCCGATAGCCAGTAACTCCTGTAACACCTGCTGGCAGCAGGTGCGGACGTTGCCTTCATGTTGAAGCCAAAGAGTATAACGCACTGATGGTGAACAGGCAAGCGAAACCACTGTGGCGAGATGCAACTCCTCATCACGGGTTCCGCTTGCCTTTTCACCATCAACACGCCATGCTTTCACTCAGTACCAGTAGGAAGGCAACGTCCGCACCTGCTGGCAGCAGGTGTGCAAGAACTACTGGCTATCAGGATCAATAACCCTGTA
>PBTB01000022.1 GCA_002726945.1 Deltaproteobacteria bacterium
CAGGACTTACGCAAAAAACTGGGGTTGTTTTTAAAATCACTAATGATTTCAAAGAATTAATGGATTTGAGACATTTTTGATGAAGTCAACAATATCAGTGTTTTAGCAAAATTTTGCGTAAGTCCTGACAGGTGTTCGAGAGTGTCAACTGGGGCAATTGACATAGCCCACGTGCTTTCCCTACCATAAGGATTCTTGAGAGGGCGTGCAATCCGAATCCCCAATCCCCTTGACTCTCGCTGTATACGAGTATAGGGTATTTCTCATGGAACCTCACCCTGACCACTCCACCCAGCAAACCCGGCTCCGACGCATCGAGGGACAGGTGCGTGGAATTCAGCGCATGGTCGAAGAAGGACGCTACTGCATAGACATCATTGACCAGATCCACGCGATCACTGCCGCCCTCCGCAAGGTGGAGTCGAACATTCTGGAAGCCCACCTTCAGCACTGTGTTCATGATGCCCTGCATTTCCCGAACGCCGAGGACGCCCAGCGTAAAATCCGGGAGATCGTCCAAGTCCTGAACAAGCACTGATCAGAAGTTCCCCCGCCCGTATCTCCCCAGAGTCCAACAAGGGCTTGGCATCCGTGCAAATCTGCAATTCCGGGTGGTTCACATCCTGCAAGAAATCATGGGGATAGACTTATTTTCGGTAACTTCTCGGATTGCACGATGAGCTTTTGGACTGACTATTTTTGGCGCACAACCACTGTATTCGCCGCCCTTTTACTGTTGGCGGGGGGACTGTTCACCGCACACGCCAACCCGCAACGCGGGATCCCGGACAACCTGATCATGTTCGGGGGTTACGGTGATGCCGCCCTTGTGGTGGACAAAGAGGAGTGTTCCGTAAGCGTGTACCGGAAATTGGATTTCTGGGAACTCGAATCGAAGTACCCGTGCAGTTCCGGGAAGAAGAACGGGGACAAGCAGCACGCGGGCGACAAGCGCACTCCGAACGGCATCTACCGCTTCATCCGCGCTTGGAACGACAAGCAACTGAAACGTCAGTACGGCACCACCACGGCCAAACTCTACGGCTCCGGGGCGTTGGTGACGGACTATCCGAACTTTCTCGACTTCATCTACTACCGCAAGACCGGCAACGGCATCTGGCTGCACGGCACCCGTGCAGAGGAACCGGTGGCCACGCGAGGTTGCATCTCGGTTCGCAACGATGACTTGTTGTTGCTCCGGAATCAGGTGGTGATGCAACGCACCCCCATGCTGGTGGAAGAGACCGTGCGCTACCTCTCCAAGTCAGAACTGGCTACGGAGCGTGACCGCCTCCTCGACTTTCTTGAGCGCTGGCGCTCATCGTGGGAGGAAGGGCGCCACAAGGAGTACCTGTCCCTCTACTCCAAGGATTTCCTGACACGCCGCTTCAACTACAAACGTTGGGTGCAGCACAAAACTCTGGTCAACCAAACCAACAAGCGGCGGCATGTCCGCATCCACCCCCTCAGCATCCTCAAGGCCAACGGCTACATCGAGGTCATCCTCACGCAGGATTACGAATCTTCCCGCCTCAACAGCTACGGACTCAAGGCACTCTACCTGCACAAGCACGAGGACGGCACCTACCGCATCCTCACCGAAATCTGGAAAAACCTCCCGCCCAAGCAGTTCACGGCACTGAACCGCTGGACACAGTGAGTTAGACAGGTCATCCCGCCTCCCTTTCCGATTTTCTCTTGTTTTTTTCTAAATACCCATATAGGGTATAAGAAAGATAACAGGAAGATTCTCATGGAAGCACAAAGCGAACAAACCTCTCAGGTCAACCTCTCAATCACCGGGATGCGCTGCGCCGGTTGTGTGCGGGGAGTGGAATCGGCGTTTCGGAAGGTCATCGGAGTCGAGGAGGCCGAGGTCAACCTGGTCCTGGCGCGGGCCTCCGTCACCTACGATCCAGTGCAAACCTCTCCGGAGACTCTGATCCATGCGGTACGTCAGGCGGGCTATGAGGCCGAACGGCTGGGAGCATCCCGAACCTCGGAGACCAGCACCCCGGACGCAGCCCTGGAGCGCCAGTTACGGGGCTTGCGCTGGGACACGGGGCTGGCGCTGACGTTTGCCCTGCTGCTGGTTCTCGTAGGGATGGGGCCAATGTTGGGGTTACCGCTTCCGGGAACGATCAATCCGGCAACCCAACCCGTGGCCAACGGAATCCTGCAACTGCTGCTGACGCTTCCGGTACTGTGGGGGGGACGATTGTTTTTCACAAAAGGTTTCGCTGCCGTGATGCACCACGCTCCCACGATGGACACCTTGGTGATGCTGGGCACTGGAGCGGCAGTAGGTTTCAGCGTCTGGAATCTCGTCCACAACCCCGGACCCCACGCCTACTACTTCGAGACTGCCGGGGTCATCATTGCACTTGTCCTGCTGGGCAAGACGCTTGAAGCCCGCAGTCGCAGTCGTGCTTCCGAGGCGATTGGCACGCTCCTGAAACTCCAGCCCAAAACGGCCACGGTCGTTCATGAGCAACAGAAAACGGAACTCTCCATTGACCTCGTGCGTCCCGGAGATGTGCTGCATGTGCGTCCCGGAGAGACGATTCCCGTTGATGGCGTGGTGTTGGAGGGCCGCAGTGCAGTCGAGGAAGGCATGCTCACCGGAGAGCCGATCCCGGTGGAGAAGCAATCTGGAGATGGAGTCACGGGCGGCACCCACAACCACAACGGCAGTCTGCTGATCCGCACCCTGCGTGTTGGCAGCGAAAGCACCCTCTCCCGGGTCGTCCGGCTGGTGGAGCAGGCGCAGATGCAAAAAGCGCCGATTGCCCGGCTGGCGGATCAGGTTTCCGCTGGCTTTGTCCCAGTCGTGCTAGGGATTGCAGCCGTGACCGCAGGAGTCTGGGCACTTGCAGGGGCACCTGCCGAAGTGGTGCTAGGCTACACGGTGGCCGTGTTGGTGATCGCCTGTCCGTGCGCGTTGGGGTTGGCCACGCCCATCGCCATTCTGGTGGGCACCGGACTTGGGGCGCGAAACGGCATCCTCTTCCGCAACGCCCAAACTCTGGAAGCAGCCCAGCAGCTCAATCTGCTGGTTCTGGACAAGACCGGCACCCTCACCAAAGGACATCCGGAAGTGATGAAATCTGTCTCTGTCGAAACATGGAATACTGCCGATTTGGTTGCATGGGCGGCTGGAGTCGAGCAACACTCGGAGCATCCCTTGGGTCGTGCGGTTGTCCGTCATGCGGAGTCGCTGGAAACCACCCCCAAGCCTTGCACACAATTTCAGGCCAAGCCAGGGTTCGGAGTCGAGGCGGAAATCGAAGGGCAGCAAGTCGTGATTGGCCATGAAGCCGCGCTGCTGGAGCAAGGAGTGGACACCTCTGGAATCAAGCGACTGAAATCGGAATTGCCGGAAGCGGCGATTTTGCTGTGGATGGCGGTAGGCGGTAAGTTGACCGGAGGGTTTGCTCTCAATGATCCGCTCCGATCCGAAAGCCACTCGGCGGTCCAAGCCCTCCAGCAACAGGGCACTTCCGTGATGATGGTGACCGGCGATCACTCGACCCATGCGAATGCGATCGCTCAGGAATTGGGCATTGCAGAGGTGCGTGCCGGAGTGTTGCCGGAGGACAAGGCCCGTGTGGTTGCAGAGCATCAGCAGCTAGGAAAGCGCGTGGGCATGGTGGGAGACGGCATCAACGATGCTCCGGCCTTGGCGCAGGCGGATGTGGGCTTTGCAATGGGCTCCGGAACCGACATTGCCGCCAAATCCTCTGGAGTGGTGCTGATGCGCAACGACTTGCGGCAGGTGGCTTCAGCAATCCGCTTGAGTCGGGCCACCCTGCGCAACATCCGGCAGAACCTCTTCTGGTCCTTTGGCTACAACATCCTCGGCATTCCTGTCGCTGCCGGAGTTTTCGTGCCCTTCGGCGGCCCTGCGCTTCATCCCATGCTGGCTGCTGCAACGATGGCCATGAGTTCGTTCTCCGTAGTGCTCAATGCGCTGCGCCTGAACCGTCAATCCCTTCACTAAGCCGGTGGACATGAAATAAACGGTCCTGCAGAAATTGGATAGTCCCCCTCTTGAGTGTTGGTGCCTGTTCTCAGTAAAATGCACCCTGTGAAGTGTTGGGATTTTGCAAAGAGACTGTGTTTTCCGGTGCGCTTCCCCCGGTTTACAGTTATAGTAAAAGACGTTAATAACCGAAGACTGTGAGCCGGGGTAATGTTTTAATATCAATGAATTGACTTCCTGTATTTTAGTGGAAATGTGTTCTAGAACCTATAGTTTTGACTATATTTTCCCCGATTTTCAGAGGAACAACCCCTCAAGAGGGAGACCATCAAAAACTCGAACATCGAGTAACAATGTTTGGCAACGACTTCCTGCGATGAACGAAACCCGCTGCAAGTTCACCATCGGCCAACTCGTCCACCACCGCCGCTTTGACTACCGGGGCGTGGTGTACGATGTGGACGCGACCTTTCAGGGCTCCAACGACTGGTACGAGCAGATGGCCAAGAGCAAGCCCCCCAAGAACCAGCCGTGGTACCATGTGCTGGTGCATCAGTCTTGGCAAAGCACCTACGTCGCCGAACGTAATCTGGAGGAAGACACCACGGGGGGCCCCATCTTCCACCCCCTCACGGAGCAGTTCTTCACGGGCTTTGAAAACGGCCGATACCTCCAGAATCTCAATTAGCCCGGTCATTTTCTCAACAAAACTCGTGTGGCGACATCCACCCCAATCCCACGTCCGGGCTCCTGCCTGCTGAGCCTGGGCTGGTTCCTCTGTGCCCTCTTCTTTTCCTACGCCTTTCTCCAGCGGGTTTCGCCCTCTGTGATGGTCGCTCTCTGGGCTGATACGCGATTTCGTGGTTGGCGGGGCCATTCTCGGCAACCTCTCCGCGTTTTTGGTGCTGCCCGTCATTGGCACCATCGGCATCCTGTTCGCTCTTGCAATTCGAGAAACCCACAACCAACCACTGGTGGAGGAAGAATGACGCAAGACTGAAAGCGATTGTGGGCAAGCGCAGCGGATCTGACAGATCATCCTGTCCTGCCAGGCCCTCCAGACGGTTTTGCACAAGTTTCCATTGACTACAAATTGATACACGATGATACCCAGCGGAGATGCAATCCGTTGAGGGGTGGGGTAGGATGACTGTTGAGACTCACTAGCGGAACACTTATGAAAACCCTCATCCTCATCATTGACGATGATGAGAAGCTTAATCAACTTCTGGTCACCTACCTTGCCAATCACGGCTTTGAGGTGATTTCCAGCACACTTCCGGAGGAGGGACTGCGGCTCTTGGAACGCAAGAAGCCCGGACTCGTCATCCTCGATGTCATGCTCCCACAGATGGACGGGTTTGAGGTCTGCCGGACGATTCGGCAGCAGTCGGCGGTTCCGGTGGTGATGCTCACGGCACGAGGCGAGATCATGGATCGCGTGGTTGGCTTGGAGTTGGGGGCGGACGACTACCTCCCGAAGCCGTTCGAACCGCGAGAACTCGTCGCCCGCATTCAAGCGGTGTTGCGGCGGGCGCATGGCAACGTCACTCCCCCGATGCAGGATTTTGACGGACTGACCATTGATCATCCCAAACGACAGGCGTTACGGGATGGAGAGGTGCTGGACCTCACGACAATGGAGTTCGATTGTCTGGATTTGCTGGTCCGCAACTCCGGGCAGGTGCTGAGCCGTGACCGGATCATGGAAAGTCTGCGGGGCATCGCGTGGAACGCTTACAACCGCTCCGTGGACATCACCATGAGCCGCCTGCGCCAAAAGCTCAAGGACGACCCCAAAGCCCCGCGCTTCATCAAGACCATCTGGGGCACGGGCTACATTTTCATCGGCAAGACAGCGAATGATCTCGGTTAAGTGGGGGCGCCCCTTTCGTTCGCTTTACACCAAGCTCTTCCTGATCATTTTTTCCACAGGAATTCTGCTGTTCGTTGGGGTTGGCAGCATCTATTTTCATGCTGTGCGTGAAGGTGGGATCGGCATCTGGAGGGAACACGCCGCACTCTACCTCAACCACCTGATTGACGAAATCGGCTCCCCTCCCAACTTGGCAGTCGCCCGGCAGTTCACCGAGCAGACCAACCTTGGCATCCGCTATCAGAATCCGGAGAGGGAGTGGTTTACTGCCGAGGAGATTCCCACCTTCAAGCAGGCGCAAAAATGGACGTGGCGTGAACGCAGTGGTGTGCGCTTCGGCTGGTGGCGTGGAACAATGGTGATGGCCGTCGAACGCGAGCAGGACGCTTTCGTCTTCATCCAACTCTATCCGGAGGGAACCGGCTTCGAAACCTTCTGGGCCTTCGTGATGCTCGGTGGAGTGGTCCTCATCCTGTCTGGAACTTACGCGACCCTACGCTGGTTGTTCCGGCCCCTGCGAGACCTCTCTCGTGGTGTGGAACTCATCAGCGCCGGGGATCTCGAATACCGCGTTCCAGAGTACCGCAAGGACCAGTTCGGTCGGCTCTCTGAAGCCTTCAACCGCATGACCAGGCGCATCCAGCACATGATCACGGCGCGGGAGCGACTGCTCCTCGACGTCAGCCACGAACTGCGTTCCCCGCTCACGCGCATGAAAGTCGCGCTGGAGTTCCTGCCCGATAGCGAGGTCCGCAATAACGTGACCCATGATGTTGATGAGATGGAAACGATGGTCACGGGCATTTTGGAAAACGCCCGCCTCCACAGCGAGTATGGCAAACTCAACCTTAGCGAGTTTAACCTTGCCCCGCTGCTTCAGGAGGTGGTGACCGAGTTCCGGGATCAACCTCCCGGCGTTCACCTCACGGCATTGCCCCCAACGCTTCTGCTGACCGTCGATGCGGAACAGACCCGGATTGTCCTCAAGAACCTGCTCACCAATGCCCTCAAGTACTCCACTCCTGAGAGTGCCCCCGTTGACGTTCGAGTGCAAACTGATGAGCAGCAGACCGTGATCGAAGTCGCCGATCACGGGGTGGGCATCACGCAGGACAACCAAGCCTTCATCTTCGAGCCGTTTTACCGCACGGATTCCTCCCGCACGAAAACGACAGGGGGCTACGGCCTTGGTCTCAGTCTCTGCAAAACCATCATGGAAGCGCACCAAGGTACCATCTCCGTGATCAGCGAACCGGGATGCGGCAGCGTTTTTCGGGTGGGCTTTCCAAGCAAGCACGATTCACTCGCTTCTTGAAAAAAGACATGTCCGTCTTCAAACTAATGGAGCTGGGACCAGAAGCGCTCCAACTGATCATCCGAATGCCTGATTTCAGGTTACGAAAAATTTTGCTAAAGCACGGATATGATTGACTTCATCAAAAATGCCTAAAATTCTTTAATTCTTTGGAATCATTAGTTATTTTAAACTAGCCCTAGTGTTTTTCGTAAGTCCTGTATTTAAAAGCAACCTATGATTCAAAAGCTTCTGCGGATCCTCGCTCTTGGGATGCTGCTGGGTGGCATGCTGGCCTCACCGCTTGCAGCCATCACCAAGCCCAAGTGGGAGTTGGGAGTGAGCCACCTTGAAGCCCTCGTGCCGCATTACGCAGGTTCGAACCACTACTACTTCCGGAGCTTCAGCTTTCCCTATGGGATTTACCGTCTGGAGTCGCTGGATGTTGGCAGTGTTCCCAAGCTCTACTTGGAATTGTTCAAGAATGTTCACCTTGAAGTGGCGCTAGGGTTCGAGTTTCCGGTTGAAGCGGATTCGGCAACAACAACCGCGCCCTCCGGGGCTTCGGATGCGAACGCCACGCTGGTGCGGGACAAAAATTACACACGCCGGGGCATGATCAATCAGCAGGCGCTTTTGGGAGTGGGAGCCAAGCTCGTATGGTACGTCAATGACCACCTCACGCTGAACGCCCCGTTTCTCAACAAGCGGACCTTGGGTGGCGGCCTCGTGAACATTGGCAACGACTATAGCGTGCGTGCGTCATTCGACCTCTTCGACCGCAACTCCAACTACACCTTGGGAGTGGGGTACACCATGGACTACGGGGACAGCGGCTTCAACCAGTTTTACTACGGGGTTCCAGCGGCAGACGCCCTCTCCGACCGTACCGCCTATGATGCCCCGGCAGGTTTGATTTCCCGGAATGAACACCTCTTTGCCGGTGCTCAAATCACCAGCCGGCTCAAAATGCACGGAGTGTCCTACCGCTATCGTTTGAACGACTCCGTGGTCCAAAACAGTCCCTTGGTCGTCACCAAGGAAAACCGGAGTTTTGTGTGGGGAATTGTCTATGCCGTCTGGCAAAGTTTCCAAACCGTGAACCGCCCGGAAAAATAAGACGGTTGTGAAAAACGCTATGCTCCGAAAACTCTTCAGTCTCAAGTTCTGGCTTCCAGTCCTGCTGCTTGCTGCGGGGGGTGGGGCGTTGTATGGTTTCATGAAGTCGCGCCCGTCGGCAGAGAAGTTTGAGCGCCCCTTCCGGGGGGTGGTTGTGAAAACGGTCGCTGCCGAGGTCGGCAGTCCGAAAATCCGGGTACGCACGCAAGGCGAGGTGCGGGCGGCGCAGCGGGTGATTCTTTCGTCTCGGCGCAACGGTCAAGTCAAATGGATCAGCCCCAAGCTTCAGGAGGGGCGTTTTTTCCGCAAGAACGAGGTGTTGGTCAAGCTCGATCCGCTCACCGGAAATGCACGGGACCGTCTCTTGGTGAAGGCGCCGTTTGACGGAGTGGTGCAGCAGCGCAGCACAGACATCGGCCAGCACGTCACCGCCAGCACGGCGTTGGCGACGCTGATTGGCACGGACCGCGCCGAGGTGATCGCCGATCTCCCGCTTAGCCAACTCCCCCTGCTGGACATCCCCGACAGCGACAGTGACAGCCAAAAAACTTGGAACCTTCCCGCCAAACTCCGGCTCAAGGTCGGCCCGCGAGAAACCCTTTGGTTTGCAACGGTGCAGCGACAACTTCCGGAACTCACCCGGCAGGGGCGCATGGTGCGGTTGGTCCTTGAGGTGGACGACCCCTTCCGGCTCAAACAGCCCAAGGCTTCCGCTCCGGCCTTGTTGATCGGCTCCTTCGTAGAGGTCGAAATCGAGGGTCGTCAGCTTGAGGAGGTGCTGCGCATTCCGGCAGTGGGGTTGCGCGACGGCAACACGGTCTGGCTGCACGAACGGAGGGAACTCCAGATTCGCACCGTCGAGGTTGCGCACCAAGACGGTGACACGGTGTTCCTGCGTTCTGGAATTGAGGCGGACGCCCGCGTGATCGTCTCTCCGCTCAAAGGTGCTGCAGATGGCCTCAAGGTCCGGGAAGCGGGCAGAGCGCCACCCCAAGGGCAAGAGGACGAGGAGGAGAATGACGAAACGGGCCGACGCGGATCCCGAGGCGGCTTTAGGAGAGGCGGATGATTCGTTGGATGGCCGGGCATCCGGTGGCTGCAAACCTGCTGATGACGCTCATCCTCGTGGGGGGTGCTCTCAGCGTCTTCAACATCAAGCAGGAGATTTTTCCGGAGTTTGAGGTGGATCGGGTCAACGTCTCCGTCGCTTATGCCGGGGCTACGCCCGCAGAGTTGGAGGAGTCCATCGTCATTCCCATTGAGAACGCGATCCGGGGGATTCAGGGAGTCAAGCGCATCCGCTCCAACGCCCCGGAAGGTTCGGCGACCATCCGGGTGGACTTGGAGGACGGCGCCGATGTGCGGGAGGCGCGGGATGAGATTGAACGGACCGTCTCCCGCTTGGGCACCCTTCCGGAAGACGCAGAAACTCCGGAAATCACCATCACCAAGATTCAGAGTGAAGTCCTCAACATCGTGGTTTTCGGCGATGCCCCGCGCCGCGCGCTGCTGAAAATCGCACAGACGATCCGTGATGAGTTGCTCAACCACCCGGACGTTTCGCAGGTCGTGATCGAAGCCACGCGGCGCTATGAACTGACCATCTCGATCACGCCGCTGCAACTCCAACAGCTTGGTCTGACGATGCCGCAGGTTGCGGCTCGCATCCGGCAGGCCACACTCGACCTGCCCGGCGGCAAGCTGCAAACCTCCGGAGGTGACATCCTCATCCGCACCAAGGAGCGCCGCTACACCGCCGATGAGTACGCACAGATCCCGCTCTTTCAGACGCCCACCGGAACCCTGCGGCTCGGCGACGTGGCCACGATCACCGATGGCTTCGAGGAGTCCGACCGTGTGGACCGCTTCAACGGTAAGCCCGCCGAGCGCATCCTCGTGTACCGCGTGGGCAACGAAACCCCCACCCAAGTCTCGCAAGGTGTTCGCGAGGTGATTTCCCAGCTTCAGAAACGCCTTCCCACTAGCGTTGAGGCCAAGGTGCTGTTTGACCGCTCCATCATCCTGCAAGACCGCATTGACTTGCTGATGAACAACCTCTGGATGGGACTGGCACTGGTCTTCCTCGTGCTGGCGCTTTTCCTCGAAATCGGGTTGTCGTTCTGGATTATGCTCGGCATTCCGATCAGCTTTGCAGGGGCATTCGTGCTGCTGCCCCAGTTGGGTGGAAGTATCAACATGCTCTCGCTATTCGCGTTCATCCTCGTGCTGGGCCTGGTTGTGGATGATGCGATTGTGGTGGGCGAGAACATCTACTCTCATCAGGAGCAGGGCGAACCAGGACTCAAGGCAGCGGTGGAGGGCACTCTGGAAATCGGCCCTCCGGTGCTGATCACGATTCTCACGACGATTGCCGCGTTTTTCCCGATGTACATGATCCCCGGCACCACTGGAAAATTCTTCGGGGAGATCCCGGATGTGGTGGTCGCGGTCTTGCTCTTCTCGCTGGCAGAAGCCATCCTGATCATGCCCGCCCACCTTTCGCACCCGACCAACCGTTTCCTGCGGATCGTCCTTTGGCCATTTGACATCGTGCTGCGTTGGCCCCGACGCGGATTCACGGCGTGCCTGCGCTGGTTTGTCAACAAGCCCTACCGCAAGGCCCTCACCCTCTTTCTGCAATACCGTTACGCGACCCTCGCCTTCGGGGCGGTTTCCATCATGCTCTGTGTCGGATTTGTGATTGGCGGTCACCTGCGCTTCACCTTTTTCCCAAGGGTGGACACGGATGTCGTTTTTGTCACGGCCCGGATGCCCTTTGGAACACCTGCTTCCGTCACTGCAAGAGTCGAAACACGGCTGCTGAATCAAGTGCAAGCGCTCTTGCAGGAGTACGAAGCTGAAAAGGGCAAAGAGGTCGCGGACGGGATTTTCAGCACCTTGGGGCAGGGCGGCAGCCATGTGGTGCGCGTCCTCGTCTTCCTCAAGCCGCTCAACGAACGGGGCTTCGCCGCCACCGAATTCTCCCGCAAGTGGCGCACGAGTTTGGGGCGCATTCCGGGACTGGAGTCCATCAACTTCCGGGCTTCGACCGGATTCGGCTCGGATTCGGACGTGGACCTGCAACTCTCCCATACCGATCCCCACCAGCTTGAGCTGATTGCCGCACAGGTTCGTGAGGAACTGGCAGAGTATCCGGGCGTGAGCAACATCGAGGACAGCTCGGATTCCGGCAAACGCGAGGTGCAACTCAAGGTCAATGCCGCTGGGTTGGCGCTGGGCCTCACGGCACAGGAGGTCACGCAGCAGGTGCGGGCGGCGTTTCAGGGCTTGGAGGTGTTGAAGATTCTGCGCGGGGGCGACGAGGTGCGCGTGGTGCTGCGGCTTCCGAAAACCGAACGAGACCACCTGCCTGATCTCGAAAACCTCGTGATCCTCACCCCTTCCGGACAGCGGGCGGTGCTTGGGGAGGTCACCCATCTGCAACATGGGCAGTCCTACAGCCGCATCCGCCGCGTGGACGGGCGGCGCGTGATGAACGTCACCGCGAATGTGGACACCAAAACTTCCAACACTGAAGAACTGGTCCGGACCCTCAAGCGTGACTTTCTGCCCAAGCTCAAAGCGGATCACCCACTGTTGCACGCCACCTTCGAGGGCGGACGACGCAACCAGTTCGAAACCTTCGCGGGCATCTGGACGGGAGTGCCGATTGCGCTGCTGATCATCTACAGCCTGCTTGCCTTGCAGTTCCGCAGCTACTTCCAGCCCCTCATCGTGATGGCGGCCATCCCCTTCGGCCTCGTTGGAGCTGTGTTGGGACACCTGCTGCTTGGCTACAACCTCAGCATCGTCAGCGTCCTCGGGCTGGTCGCGCTCACCGGAATCGTCGTCAACGACTCCCTCATCCTCGTTGATTACGTCAACAAGCGCCGCAACGACGGCACCCCTGCTTTCCAAGCGGCGGTCGAGGGCGGCATCCGGCGTTTCCGGCCTATTTTGCTGACCTCGCTGACCACCTTCTTCGGACTGCTGCCGATGATCTTCGAGCAGTCCTTGCAGGCACGTTTCATCGTCCCGATGGCGATTGGCCTCGCTTTCGGGGTGCTGTTTGCCACCGTCATCATCCTCGTCCTCATTCCGGTCCTCTACCTCATCCTCGAGGATTTTCGCCGCCTCTATTTTCCGGGATCCACCGGGCAGGAAAAATTCACGGAAGATACCGTGGCTTCATGAAAACCGGAATCCTGCTCATCAATCTTGGAACTCCGGACGCGCCACGTTCGCCGGAAGTGCGGCGTTACCTCAAGCAGTTTCTCAGCGATGACCGAGTGTTGGACCTTGACCCCGTTCTGCGCTGGCTGCTGCTGAGACTCGTCATCCTGCCCTTCCGATCCCGAAAGTCCGCGCAGGCATATGCGAAAATCTGGGTCAAGGAAGGTTCCCCCTTGCTCGTTTATGGCAGGCGGCTCCGAGATGCACTCACCGAGCGCTTTCAAGCAGAGGGGATTCCGGTCACTTTGGGAATGCGCTACGGCAATCCGTCCATCCCCAGCGCGATGCAAGAATTACGGGATCAAGGCTGTGACCATCTGGTCGTTGCTCCGCTCTATCCACAGTACGCCTCCAGTTCTTCCGGAACCGCCCTGCAAGTGGTGTACGAAACCGCCGCTCAGCTTTGGAACACGCCCAGCCTTACGGTGGTGCCTGCGTTCTACGACCGCCCTGAATTCATTGACGCTTTTGCTGAAATCGGACGCCCGTACCTGAATTCAGCCCCCGATCATGTGCTTTTCAGCTTTCATGGATTGCCCGAACGGTATGTCCAGAAAAGTGATGACTCCGGACGGTGGTGCCTGCAACAGCCCAACTGCTGCACCCAAATTCGCGTGGAAAACCGCAACTGCTACAGCGCACAATGTCACCACACGGCGCAACGGCTTTCCCAAGCTTTGCAGGTGAAACAGGATTGTTGGTCAACTGCTTTCCAGTCCCGCTTGGGCCGCAACCGCTGGCTGCAGCCCGACACCCCCTCAACGCTCAAAGCCTTGGCCCGTTCCGGAAAGCACCGGGTCGTGGTGTTTTGCCCTGCCTTTGTTGCGGATTGTCTGGAAACCTTGGAAGAGATCGCAATCCGAGCGAATGCCGAATTTCAGGGAACTGGCGGGGAGTCGCTGACCTTGGTGCCCTCGCTCAATGGCCATCCCGCATGGGTGGCCGGATTGGAAACCCTCCTGCGGTCACACTTCATCCCTGCTTGAGATTCACCACAGAGGTGCTGAGAACACAGAGGGAAGGTGAGGTTCACTCTTTGGCTCTGGATGATTCGGATTGGACCTCGGAACCGTGAGTTCACTGCGTTGCAGACGCTGCTGGGCGGGTGCGGAGTGTGTGGGGTTCATCGTCTCCACTTGATCTGAAGTAGGGGCGTTGAAATTGGCTTCTTGGGCTTACGGCTCTCCTCTTGCCCCAGCAACCACTCCACGGCTGACGAGAGATCCTCCGCCCAAACGTCCGGGGAGCGGTCGCAATTCCCATCACTTCCCGCATAACCGGTGCGCACTCCGATGTTGGGGCAGCCCCAACGGGCAGCGGCTTCGAAATCCGAGGTCTTGTCGCCGATCAACACGGCCTCGTCCGGCATGAAACCAAAGGCTGCTCCTGCTTGTGCAAGCAAACCCGGTTCAGGTTTGCGGCATCCGCACGGAGGCGCAGGGGCAGTCCGGAGCCTGCCGTTTTCCCACTTGGGGTGGTGCGGGCAGTAGAAAATCCCGTCCACCTTGCCCCCCACCTCCGCCAATTCCTTCCGCATTTTCTGGTGAATCGCTGCGAGTCCTGATTCCGTGAGGCGTCCACGCGCAAACACCGATTGGTTGGTGACGAGCGCGACAAGCCAGCCCTGACGATTGAGCAGGGCCACGGCTTCGGCGCTTCCTGGAATCCAGACGAATTCCTCCGGCGTGAGCGGCGGGCCGGGTTCCTCGTTCAGCACCCCGTCTCGGTCGAGCAGAACTGCCCGTAGTTTTTGGAAATCAGGCACGGTTTCCTTGCAAAAAAGTACGCCGCTTGTGGTGATCCCAGTCTTTCATCTCCTGAACTTGCTCATAAAATTCCTGCCAATCTCCCTCCAGTTTCTGGTGGAGATTCCGGAATCGTTCGATGTGCATTTCATAACGACGCACTCCGAGCAGGTGTGCGTTGTTGAGTGGTTTGGCAAACCAGTGATCGTAGTTGAGGACACGGAACTGTCCGCGCTGTTCACCGTAAGTGGCTTTGAGCGAAGCAAAGGCCTCCTCCTTTTTACGCTGTATTTCCGCTTCCGGAAGGTTTGAGTCGTAGAGTTTTTCGAGTTGCAGCAGTGTGGTCAGGATGAGGGTCCGGAACCGTTCACGGTCGGCTTGGGCGAGTCGGTAGCGGGAGAGTTTGGGAGAAGCGTCACCCTCGACGCTGCGCAGGAAACTCGCCACTCCGTCCTCCTCGACAAAGGAGGCGAAGGATTCGTTGAAGGGGGTGTCGTCCGGAACATACACCACTTGATGCGCCATCTCGTGGATGAGGGTGGCGGCAATGTCCTCGTCCCTGCGGTTGAGGAAGGTGTTGAGAACAGGATCGGAAAACCACTCCGGGAGCCAAGGCTGGTTGAGCCAGCCGAGGGTGGAGTAGGCGGTGACGGGACTCACCGCGACATCCCAGTTTTCGACTTCAAGTTGCTTGGCAAGATCGAGGGCATCCGGTTCCTCGAAATAGCCGCGATACTCCTGACAGCCCACGAACCAGTAGCACCAGCGCCGGCTGGTGAGCGCATAGGGTTTGGCAGCGGTGACAACCACCGTGACGTAGCTGCGCCCGAGATCGGTGTAGCTCGTGTAGCCTGTGTTCTTCGGCAGCTTGAGTTCCGTGACCGCAAACTCGCGGACCTGCTGCACCCGTTCAAGCTTGCGGCGTGTTTCGGACTCTGTGTCCGGGTTGGCAATCAGTTCGGCGATGTCCTCCTTCTGTGAGAGCAGACTGAGGTGTCCGGAAGCCGCCTGCCAGTAGTAGCCAAGATCGGTGCATCCGGAAAGCAGTGTGGCCGTTGCAAAAAAGCAGACGACCGGGAGGCAGCAGAGCAGGGAACGCGGCTCAACTCTCTTGGGCATCAAGGAAGTTCAGGAACGCTTGGGCGGGTTTGAGGATGCCCGCATGGCGGGCGAGGACTTGGTCGTCCGGGCTGAGGATGACGTAAAACGGCAGTGCAATCGTGTGGAACCGCTCAACCTGCATGAGTTGGTTGGCTTCCGCATCCGCACCACCGTCGGTGTAAAGCTGGACCAGTACGAATTTTTCGTGGAACCGATCCCGCACCTCCGGGTTTTCAAAAACGTTTTTCTCCATCCAGCGGCAGTTCACGCAGGTGTAACCCGTGAAATCAATGAAGACACGGCGATTCTGCTGCCGGGCGAGGGCGAGGGCTTCGCCGAGTTGCGAGTGCCATGTCAGTGGTGCTTGGGTTCCGGCGTTGCTTTGCGAGGGACGTTGCCGGAGGACGGTCACAGGTTCGGATTCGGCAAGGGCAGGGGGCAGGTAGGTGTCCACCCACGGATTGAGAGGGACGTTGCCCAAACCACGTCCAAGGTAAATCCCCAGCACTAGAAAACCCGCCGCGCCCACCATGCCTGTCAGGGATCGAGCCTGAACCCGGACGTGATGCACCGTGAACCCGCCGAGCAAGAACAGCCCCGTGAGCACGGAAATCGTCAACCAGGCCACGATCACGAAATCCCGGTCCAGCACTCCCCACTGCCAAACAAGGTCGGCGTTGCTCAAAAACTTGAACGCCGCTGCAAGTTCGAGCAAACCCAGCACGACCTTGAGGTGGTCCATCCAGTCTCCGGATTGGCCTCGCAGCTTTTGAATCCAGCGCGGAAACAGTCCAAGCAGAAAAAAGGGAAACGCAAAGACCGTTGCAAAAACAAGCATCCCCACCAGCGGCCAAAGCCAGTGCCCCTGAGAGGCGGCGATCAGCATCGTTCCAACAAACTGCACTGTACAGGTGAAGGAAGTCAGGGTGAACACGAGCCCCATCAGCAGCACGCCCACCGCCCCTCCGTAGCGGCGGGACCACTGGTCCGCGTGGGTACCGACTCCGGCGGGCAGGCGGAGTTCAAAGTAACCCATCAGGCTGAATCCAAAGGCGAGGAAGAGCAGACCGATGGCCAAGTTCACCCAGCCGTTGGTGGCCAATTGCACTGCGCCCGTTGCACCCAGCAAGACGGACAGCCCCATGCCGGTGACGGTGTAGGTGCCGATGATACCCGAGCCGAACAAAGACGCGAGGCGCACGGTGCTTCCGGATTCCCCCTGCTTGGTGAAGTACGCCACCGTGATCGGGATCATTGGAAACACACAGGGGGTGAGCAACGCCAGCAGTCCCGCCACCACTGCCAGTCCGAGAAACCCCGGCACGCCTTCCGAAAGCGCGGATTCGAGTTCTGAGGTCGGCACACTTTCGGCATCCGGAACCTCGTCCACCGCGTACTGCGCGAACGAATACTCCGGACGCACTGGACCAGATGTGATTGTGAAATCGGTGATTAAGGGGACTGTTTTTGGCGGCAGGCAAACACGGTCGCTACAGGTTTGAAAGCGCAAATTTGCTTGCACCGCAAATGTTCCAAGTGGGGCCGATTCTGGAACCCGCAGATTCTGGAAAAGCCGGGCCTCTTTTTTGTGGAAGCTGAGGACCATACCCAGCACCGGATCGTTGTCGGTGCGGGGGTTGGATTCGTAAATCGGTCCGATTTTTTCCAGTGGTCCAGCCCCTACGTTGAGCGTGGTGGGAATGGGAGCAAACTCTCCCTCTGCCGGAACCACCGAGTAGATGTGCCAACCCTCGTGCAGTCGCAAACGCACCACCACCCGCGCCTGCTCGCCCGGGCGCGGATCGGACGGTTCCAGCGCAAACTCCGGGAAAACCACCTGCTCCGGGATTTCCGGCTCGTCAAACTGAGCGAGCGCGGACGAAACCTCTCCCAGAAAAAGCAGCATGAACGCAATCAACGCGAACACTGCGAAGGAAAAGTTCATTCGGAAAGTCATGCGTGTGAGTCAGGTCCGGGGTTAGTCTGTAGGCTGTTAGACAGAAGGTGGCGCGGGCCGGCGAATCCGCGCTAATCAGCAGTCGGAAGCCGAAACCCAACAGCCTAAACAACCGGAACAGTTACAGTGAGTTCCAGTATGCCGGAGCGGTGGCGAACACGCCAGCCCTTCTCCAAGGGGAATTCCCACATGCCCCGATTGGAACGCAGCAGTTTCAGCAATTTCAGCAACCGACGATAGGGGAGCGTGGTCCCGGATCGCTCCGTGATGAAGCGATGCATGGCTTCCTCCTGAGCCAGTTTCGGGAGGCCGGCCAAGGTCTTTACCGCAAGCGAAACTCCAGAAGATCGAACTTGCGTCTCCTGTTGCCATTCCCCCACACAGTCATCAAGCCAATTCCGGAGGTGGGTGCTTTGGGTCTCCATGTCCTGAATGCGCTGCGGCAAGCCATTGCGGGAGAGTTCGTCGAGCAACGGAATCAACTCATTNCGGACGCGGTTGCGCAGGTATTTGGGNCTTTGGTTGGATTCGTCTTCACGCCAAGGCAAATGGTTTCGAGTCAAAAAATCCCGGAGTCCCTTGCGGGAGCAGGCGAGCAGAGGACGAATGAAGGGGGGATCGGACCAGTCCATGCCCTGGAGTTTGGAAAGGTGCGCCCCCCGCAGCCACTTCAGCAGCCACGTTTCAATCTGATCATCGGCCTGATGCGCGGTGGCGATGCGCTCCGCACCGAGTTGTTTGGCCAGTTCCAAAGACACCGCCCAACGCCATTCCCGCGCCTGGGTCTGAACACCGGAGGTTTCATGCTGGAGGAACTCGCTGATTTGGAGATGATACGGAACGCCCAAAGCCTTGCATACGTCCCGGACGAACGCGGCATCCGCCTCTGCTTCTGGGCGGAGTTGGTGGTTGAAGTGAACGACATCGAGTTGGAGTTGATGGCGGGGGCTNAGGCGCTGGAGGAGATGGAGCAGGGCAACGGAGTCGCTGCCCCCACTCACGCAGACAAGGACGCGGCTTCCGGAACGAACCAACTCATGCTGGATGAGTGTTTCGCTGAGGCGTTGGAGTAGCCCGTCCACATCCGTTGATCAATCGTCGTAGGTTTCTTCTTCTTCCGCCCGCTCAAGCTGATTGATGGCACTCTCCACGCGCTTCTGGAGCGGCATGAAGCTCTGGTCCACCGTGACCGCCGCATCGATGGTGTCCTTGCCCAGCTTCATCAGGTGCTTCACGCCATCCTTGGTGAAGCGCATGAGGTCGCGATGCACAAAGCCGTATTGCGTGAGGTTGGCGAACTCGGTGAGGACCGGAAGGTCGCCCTTCTTGGGGTTGGTTTTGGAGACGAGCTTGATCGCACGCCGATAGGCGACCACCGCCATGTTGAAGGTCGGTGCCATGTTCTCACGTGCCGACTTGTCTCCGGACTCGATACGCAGCAGGTGATACTTGAGCCCCTGCATGTAGAGTCGCCCTTCCATCACGAGCGGAAAGGTGAGCTTGTTGTCGATGCGNCCCATCGCCTGCGCCAGTTCCAGTCCGGCCCCCTGAAGCAGGGGAATCTGCTTGATCGCCTCGATCACCTGCACGGTCTTGCCGATGACAACGTTTTCCTTTTGCTTGCTGTTCTCGTCCTCGCCCCCGCCAAAGAAGCTCGCAGCGGCTTTGCCATCCGCAGTGACTTCCTCCAGTTCCTCATGGGACAAGGTCGTGGTCATGGGACGGTTCTGCATGGTCTTGATGAGGTCGTCCACCTGCCCCACCAGTGATTCCCCCACGTTGATCTCGGTGAGCATGGACTCCGAGTTCTTGAGATTCTCGTCGTCGGCCTCATCGTTTACGTTGATCCCGCTCATGTTGACGTTCTTCAACACAGAGGACTTGATCGCCATCATGTTCTGCTTGTGGACATTCTGGAGTTTTTCCAGATAGGTCTTGTAGGTGACAATGCTGGCTTGGACGAACACCGGAGTGATGTCGCCAAGATAAATCGGCACTGCCGCTTGCAGCATGATGTCCCGGTGGGTGTCCAGATGATAGTCCTTGCTGTGATTGACCACGGCATTGACCAACTGGACGCGGGAGACGGAGTCGGTGGGTTCCTTGTTGAGCTTGCTGACGAGTTTCTTGACTTCCGAGTTGCCCTCTGCCGCAGAACCGATGATGCTGCCGTCAACGTGGTGGCTCTCCTTCTTGCGCCCCCCCAGCATTTTCTTGAGGGGGGACTTCTTGTTGTGTTCCTTGATCTCGCCTGTGATGCCGAGCAACTTCTTCTGGAACGCCATGAAGTTGATGTTGGGCGTGTTTTTGTTTTCTTCGATCTTGCGTGCCATCAAACCTGTCGGGTGAAAGGAGTGACCAAGGAACCTGCCAGACTATTGATTGCTCACTTTCCCGCAAAAGTCCAGAAAAATGAGCAGACGCTCAACCTGCGGTCAGTTCGTTGACCGCGCGACGCCCCATGCTGTCAAAGCTTTCTGAGAGGGGCGGGGGGATGAGGTGTTCGCGAGTGCCAATGGCATCGTGAGGCCAGAGGGCGTTGGCAACCCCGTTGATGTACACCTGAGTGAACTTGGGGGCCACCGGGACATCGAACTTTCCGTGTCCCACCCAAATCCGCAGCTTCGGGGGGTGCAACGCAAGCAGCGGAATCTTCAACGCAGCAAGGTACTTGAGGAACAACATGCGGCACTGCTTGCTGTAGAGCCGCAGGAAGAAGCGTGGCAACTCCTCGTCATGCCCCATCTTCTGATCCGGAGGGATTTTGGGAACCTTGATGTTGCGGATGTCGAAACTGAGCACGAACTGCTCCCCCATGTTGTCGCGGATGATCAGCGAGAGCATGTTGAAGCGGTTGACGTGACAGGCGATGAAGACGTCCTTGAGGTAGTGGAGGTTCTCCAAAAGCTCCTGCGACGAAGCGTGCATGGGCGCAAAGAACTCCTTGATCTCCGAAGCCAGGTTGAAGAGCGCCTGCGGGGTCACGGGGTTGGTGGCGATCTCGCTGCGGACGGTGGCTGGAGGTTTCTCGAAGGAGGAGAGGTTGCGGCTGGAGAAGCCAAGATAGCCACTGAAGACGCAGCGGGCGATGCCTTCCACAAGATGCGCATCGAACATGGGCATGACGGTGTTGGCGTTGCGCCCCGCCCCGCCCCCAGAGGCTTCGGCGCGGCTGAGCATCGAACTGAAGCTCCACTTGCCGTTTTTTTGGTTGAAGTCCACCTTCACCCGGCTGCGGGGGATGCTCAGACTTTTAGAAATCGGCAGTGGCACCTGAAAGGGTTTGCGCTCGAAATTACGCTCAAAGTGATACTTGAAGATTACGTTTTCCAAAGTGTCCCCGGCGATTTGCACCTTGGAACCCTCGATGGTGCGCCGCACCCAGTTTTCGTTCAGCTCGATTCCGGACTGCCGGAAATAATCCGAGACGTTGCCGATCACGCTCTTGAGCTTCTGGTGGTCCTGATAAATGCTGCGGGCCTGCATTTTCTCCAGCGCGTTCATGGGTTGCTTGCGCTTGACCTTGAGCAACACCTTGCGGTCCTCAATGGCGACCCGCTGGTTGACCACAGCAAGTAAGGGGGAGAGAAATTTTTTGGCATTTTCCAAATCCGCCGAGCTGTCTCCCACCTTGAGCAGGTGCTTGGCAATATTATCCACACCATTGGTGTGCCCGATGCTGCACAGCTTTTTATCGGTGCGCTGCATGGATTCAAGGAAGAGTTTTTTGAGGATTTTCTCGGTACGGTTGCCGGCATCGTCCCGACCCTGCGAGAAGCGGATCAACTCCAAGCGCTCTTCCGGGTCACTGAAAAAGAGGTTGTAGAAGGCGATCAACGCCCGTGTGCGCCAATTGACGGTGTCATCAACCCAGATGGCCTTGCCGTCGTTGCCATAGTCAATGATGTCCGAAATCCGGATGTGCTGGGCGAAGCAGAAGATGATCTGCTTCTGCGTCACAGAAAGCGTGTTGAGCTCGAAATCATGCTCAGTTTCCTCCGGTTGCTCGTAACTCTCAAAGCGGGCGAGCATTTCAGTGAACTTGAGCCACCACGGATCCAGCGGCAATTCTGGGAAATCCGCTTCAAGTTGCCGGAGTCCTGCCACCAAGGAGCCGTCGAGTTCTTGGCTGACGAAATAGCGTTGGTCCGGATTCCAGAGCAGGCGAGTGAGGCTGCTCGGCGGATCGTCTTCCTTGTCGATGCAGACGATCATTTCCAGCCACCAGCAGTTGAGCAGCGCCTTGGGGAGGTTGCGGTGACTGACCTTCTCGCTTTCTCGCAGGAAGATCGGCGTGGCGTGTTCCAGAAATTTTTTGCGTGGAATCTTGGTCTCACCCCAACTGGGCAGCTTGCGGAGCGCAAAAGTCTCGACCAAATCCTCCCCGGTTTTCTCGCCGTTCTCATCACTTGGGGCCGGAGTGGTCTGGGTGAGTTGCCACTCATCTTCCGGAAACACCCCGATCTGCTGAAGTACCTGAAATTCGTAGGGCAGGTCAAAGGGCATAGAAGTAATTCCACACAGCACCACCGCCGGGTTGAGCAGGAAGTCGTTGAGCATGTTCGAGTAGGCCATGCTGCCTTCCGGAGAGACGAGGAAGGGCGTGTGCTGCCCGGCGCGTTGCCTGCGGAGGATGTTGGTGAAGAAGTGGATTTCCGTGCTGGGGTATTTCTTGGTGAGGTACGCTTCCGCCTGAAACACCTTCTGATGAATGGGAAATTCGATCTCAACCTCACGGAGCTTCGCTTCAAAATCCGAGTAAGCTTGCGCGAGTTGCGTCATGTGGACGCGGAAATATTCAGCTAGCGTGGCGGACAACTTCTGGGTGTGGTCCTCCGGAAGTTCGACCTTGCCGCAGTGCTGCTGGAGCAGTTGCACCACCTCCGGCAACTTGCCTTGGTAGGTGCTGGCCATGCGGGAGGCCAACTGCTCCAGAAAATCAACTGCAAAAAAAGAGGAGGCTTGGCTGTTTTTGAGATGCCCGAGCAAGGCTTTTTCCTGCTGCGGGCCTGATGCCTTGGGGTCCAGGCCCTGCTGCACCAAAACCAAACGTGCGCTTTCCTCTCCCAAAAAATGCTCGCGGTAGTACAGAGCCATCCAGTGGTTGACCACCTCTCCGGACAGCTTTGCCATCGAGAAGGGAAAACAGCGTTTGCGCAAATCGTCGGCAGATTCCTTTTTGAGAAAACTGAAGAACTGCTTGAGGGCATCGAGGAAAATCTCGCAGTCCGGATACTCCCGGACCGTGTGTGAAATGGGAATGTGGAAAAGCTCACCTTGTTCTTCGGGGCTTAGTTTCTGGAGGCGTTCCTGAATAAGCCGATACACCTCCTTGCGGAAACTGCTTTCGAAAATCACATCTGCAACCTTGGCCTCTTCTGCGGTCAGCCCTTCGCCAATCTGTTCCAGTAATGCGTCAACCGCTTCCTGCTTGAGGGCTTTGTGCTCTGCCGGAGAGAGGACTTGGTAGTAGTAGTGATCATGGAAGTGGTTGAGGATCGCCGTGACCAACGCGATGAAGAAATCTCCATCGTTCCAGCTTCCGTCATACTCCGGATTGGTGTCAATGATGATTTGCGCGTCCATGTCGGAATCGGGTTTGTGCCCGATGCCCCCAAGGCTACCGATGGTGGTGAGCGCCTTGATGGGCCGGACCTGTGCCTGCTGGAACTGACCACAAATTTCGGAATACTCCTCCTGAAGGTAGTTGAAGATGCTGATGTCCCCACCTTCGCACATCTTCTTAGGTAGGAAGCGCAGCCCCCCCTCAATGCCAAACGGTGCC
Source organism: Deltaproteobacteria bacterium (assembly GCA_002726945.1). Taxonomy (GTDB): domain Bacteria; phylum SAR324; class SAR324; order SAR324; family NAC60-12; genus UBA8110. Next base: position 23,093 of record PBTB01000022.1, read on the forward strand.
CCTTCCTTGAAAATCGGATAGGAGAGGGTGCGCATCACCGGTTTGCCGTCCTCATCAAACTGCTTGGTGCGCTCCTGCACCTCCATCGGTGGAGCGTCCACTTGGTTGATGTCGAAGAGGAAAAGCCCTTCAAACATGGTGTTGTGCATCTCATCGCTTGCCAGCGTGACCAGACTTTCCATGCGCTGGCGGTTGATCTGCCCCATCGCGTCGAATTCCCGCTGCGCGTACTCCTTGAGTTCATCGAGTTGTTCCTTGGAGTAGGAACTGCGCAGAGCGTCCGTGAGGGTGCTTTTCTGGAGGGACTTCAGGATTACCTGTAAGCCCGACTTGGCGGCATCTCCCTGCGGATTGCAGGGGACGAGCGCATTGCGGACGGAGAGGGCTTCGAGTTGCTGCTCAAGCGTCATGGTGTTGCGATTCCGGCCATTGGGTTGGAAGTGACCCGTGGGGCTTCTCTCTGGAGTTGCAGGTGTGCGAGTGGATTAGCTTTTGGACGCTGCTGGGAGCGTTGGTTGATGGTTCGTACCACGCTGGTGACGCGGCGTCCGGTGGCTACGGCTTCTGGAGTCACGGTGTAGCCTTTGCTGCGGGAAAGTTCTTTGGCGGTGTAGCCNGCCGCCACCTCCCGCTGGGAGAGCCTGCGGATTTGCGGAGCCGTGATGCGCCGGATCTTGCGGCCAAGCTGCACTTCANGCCTTGTGGTCTTCGGAATATGAGGGCGGATTTTCACNANAGGTGCTTTGCGAAGCGGTTTCTCCGGAGACAGCTTGATCCANCGCATGTCCCGCATCAGTCGTTTGGCACTGCGTCCTGTTTTTCCCTGCTCGGACTGCAGAGGGCGCAGCGGTTGTTTGAGAGGCCGCAAACGGATGGAACCGCTGCCCCAACTCGTGATCCGGATGTAACGCTGCACCGTCTTGGGGTCGTCNTTCGCAAAGGCGGAATCCATGCCCAACCCCAACGTGCCGAGGACGAAGATTCCCGCTCCAAGCATCCGGAGCTTTTGGAGTTGATCACGCAGCATGGTTTCCCGAGGGTTGACGGATTCCGGAACATNCGAACTGCACAGGCGCAAAAAAGCAGCAGATTGTACNCGCTCGCTTGTACGCAAAAGTATTGGTGCTGGCNCTACGATCCAGACTGGNATCAACCTGTCAAATTCTCCTGCGAACCTCAATCCCAAAATGAAACGACAACTTTTTTTCTGGGTGATGCAGAAAAAGATTGCACTGGGCGGCAGTTCGTAATANNTATAATCGTNAACTTTGTGCAACCCTTTGAAAGGAGCNGAACATGCAATACCNCATCCAGAAACTCTTGCTGGTGGCACTTGCCATCGCAGGGCCAGCGACGCTTGCGTATGCAGGNGGAGGTGGNCCTGGGGGCAATTACCTGATCGAACCGCTTGGTTTGATGTTACTGGCCGCAACGGTATTTGCGATCATCCTGAGCTACGCCAAGCAGGCGAGCCTNTTCGCCTTCATCATCGTAGGCATCCTAGGAGGTGGGTATTTCCACCTCACCGACCCTGAGACCGCCTTCATGGGCTGGGCGATCAACAAAAACGTCCTCACCGCCTTCGTGGACGTCGGNATCATCTTGCTACTCTTNATGGCCGGGATGGAGGTGGACATCCAAGGGNTGATCAAGCGCTGGAAGTTGCTGCTCATCAACGGGGTTGGCCAAGTCGCGGGCCTCTTCGTTATTTGCATCGGCCTTGGTGTGGCCTACATGGGCATTAATGAGGANTATATGGCAGCGGCGGGCTTACCTCCCNCAAACGCAACTGCNGCCTTGCTCTATTTTGCGCTCTGCCTGACGCTGTCCTCNACNATCCTCGTGATCGGCACGCTCAAGANTANCGGGCAGATGGAGACCGCCCACGGGCAGGTTGCGCTGGGACTGATGGTGCTTCAGGACATTGTGGCCGTGGTCGCCTTGGCAATTCTTGGTAGCCTCAAGCCGCCCGCGNNGGGNACCGAACCCCCCAACCTTGGAATGGAGGTGGGGATGATTTTCGCGAAGATGTTTGCCTTGGCGATCATCCTCTACTTCGTCACCAAGTACCTCCTCAATCCACTCTTCAAGTACTTTGCNAAATCCGGAGANCTGCTTTTCATCGGCACGCTTGGCTACGGATTGGGNGTTGCCGCGCTTTGCGAGGTGGTCCACTTCTCCTCCGGAATCGGCGCCTTCTTCGCTGGAGCAACGCTGGCGGCTCTGCCCTACCGTCATGAAATTGAGGACAAGGTCGAACCCCTCAAGGCGTTCGGCATCATCCTCTTCTTCATCGGTTTGGGCTTCGACATTTCCGCCCTCCCGGTGGANAAGCTGATTGGCGGCNTGACCGACGGNGTGATCCTCGCNATTTTGGTGGTGATCCTCACGATCCCGCTGATGATCCTGCTGGGCTATCTCAGCAAGATGAAGGGNCGGCCCTCATTTATGATCGGAGCGATCATCAACCAAAGCTCCGAGTTTTCGCTGATGCTTGCGGTCTTGTGTCTGCAATACAAGCTGTTTGACGCAAACCTCTTCATCGTCATCACCATTGTCGTGCTGGTGACCTTCTTCCTTTCATCGCTGGGACACCAGTTTCTGGAACCCCTGTATGGAGCGCTTGCAAAGAGCCTCAACTTCGTGGACACCCATGCGGCGGAGGAGGAGGTTGCTGCTGCCGGGTTTGAGATGGAAAACCATGTGGTCATCATGTCGTACAACGAACTGGCGATGGAGATTGCGGATTTCTACGCAAAACGNGGGCAACAGGTGCTGCTGCTTGACCTTGATCCGGAGATCACGGGCTACTTCGAGGAACATCACCACGACAACAACATCCACGCGCACTACTCGGACATGCAGGANCCGGACGTGTGGGNGGATATGGGCTTTGACAAGGCCAAGGTGGTGGTNTCNTGCATGGATGGCGGNCAGGAGGCCGAGGTGGCGATTGCCCGCTGGCTGAACAAGGAGGGCAAGGTCCCGTTCATCGCGGCCACCTCCTCGCACGAGGAAACGCTGGAACTCTACGAGGCGGGTGCCCGTTATGTGATCCAGACCGACTTCTTGGCGGCCAAGAGCTTCCGCAGCCTCTTTGAGCAAGAGGTGGACAAGCCCTTGGCGGAAGCCTTCTCCGAGTTGGGCAAGTCCCACTGGGATGAGACTCGCAAGATCAAGGAGGGCATGGGTGCCCTCTTTGCCACCGTTTAATCCGGGAACTTCTACTGAGAGAATGGCTATGCTGCATTCACATCCACTTCGGATCGCGGTCCTATTCGTAGGAACGCTGCTCCTCGCCTCCCCGGCTTATGCCGGAGGTGGGGGCTGGTTGATCAAACCGCTTGGGCTGATGCTCGGTGGTGCCATGCTCATCACCTTGGTGTTGAGCAAAATCCAACAAACGAGCATCCTCTCCTTCATCGCGATGGGAGTCGTGATGGGGTTGGCGATCGGAGGGTATGAGGAGGATTATCTCCTTGCGCACTTCCCCGGACTTGATGCTATTGTCTCGGGCTTCCAACAAGTTGGAATCGCCCTGCTGCTCTTCATCGCCGGGATGGAGTTTGACATTGGCAGCATCACCAAGCGCGCACGGTTGGTGCTCACCAACGGCATCGGGCAGATTGTCCTTGCGCTGCTGCTGCTGTTCTTGGTGGCTCAGGCTTTGCTGCAAGGCGAGAGCTTCAGCACGCTCTTCTACTTTGCGCTCTGCCTGACCCTCTCCTCCACCATCATCATCCGCACAGCGCTGGACACACGAGGCGGGGGGGATTCGCTTCAAGGGCAAATCGTGATGGGCATCACCGTCCTTCAGGACTTGGTGGCCATCATTCTGCTGGCCCAACTCTTGGGTTTGAAAGAGACGGGTGGGGTCATCGTTCCTGGGGCTGCTCTTCTGATCCTCGCCAAGCTCGTCGGCCTTGCGCTCGTGCTCTGGGGTTTGTCCAAGTACATCTTGGACCCTGTGGTCAAGTACCTCACGAAGTCCCCGGAACTGCTCTTCGTCAGTGCCTTGGGCTGGTGCATGGGGGTCGCTTCGGTGTGTGCAGCCATTGGCATCTCCCCGGAAGCCGGGGCGTTTCTCGCCGGGGTGTCGGTGGGCATCTTGCCCTACAAGCTCGACATTGAAGATAAGGTGGAGCCGCTCAAGTCCTTTGGGATGGTCCTGTTCTTCCTGACGCTTGGGTATGGGCTGACCAAGGTTGACGGACAGGTGTACCAGGATGACATCATCCTGGCGGGCTTCTTTGTCGCCCTCGTCGTGATTGGCAAGCCGATCCTCTCCATCATTTTGGGCTGGTTGACGAAACTCAAGGGTCGACCGTCGTTCATGATTGGCGGCTACCTGAACCAGTGTTCCGAGATTTCACTGATCATCGCTCTCATCGCAAGAGAAGCGGGGGTGTTTAACGACCGGATGTTTGCGCTGGTTGTCCTCACCGTCATCGGTTCGTTCATTGTCTCCTCTTTTGGACATCTCTACATCAACGAGCTCTATGCGATGCTCCGGGGAATGTTGCGGTTTGTGGACAACCATAGTGCGCCTTATCAGGTCGAATCCTTTGACTTCGAGTTCAAGGATCATGTGGTGGTGCTGTCCTACAACGAGCTTTCCGGGGAGATCGCGGACTTCTACGCCCAGCGTGGGGAGAAGGTCTTGCTGATGGACCTCGATCCGGAGGTCACGGAGTTCTTCAAGAACAAGGAGAGCAGCAACATCATCCCGCTTTACGCGGACATGGAGGACCCGGATGTGTGGGAGCAGTTCGCCTTTGACAAGGCCAAGCTGGTCATCTCCTGCCTTGATGAAGGGCAGGAGGCCGAAATCGGCATCTCCCAGTTCCTCAAGCAGCGCTCTCCGGATGTGCCCTTCCTCGCGGCAACCTCGTCACACGAGGAGGCCCTGGAACTCTACGAGATGGGAGTGCGCTATGTGATCCAAACCGACTACCTCGCGTCCAAGAAATTCCGGGAGGTGTTTGGGGAGGAGATCGACAAATCGGGGTCTGAAGCTTTCAAGGAGAAAGGGGAGGAACATTGGAAGGCCACCCGTGAAATCAAGGAAGGTCTCGGCGAGATCTTCAAGTTCGTCTGAGAAAACCCTCAGCGTTGTTCAACCTGCACCGGCATGGACGCTGGTGCAGCACACACACGACCGGAGGCAGGGACGCCGTCCGAATCGGGCCATTCCGTCCTTGTGCCCGATCCAATTCACCCACACTGGCGTTCAGCGTCCTCCGGCAGACAGGGACGTCAATGCAGCAATCCGGCGCTTTTGCCGAGGAGGAACCCGTGTTGGGTTTCTCGGAAGACATGCTTCTGGAGCATATGCTTCAGGAAACCCTCAATCCCGCTTACGAGGGGCCAGAACCTCAAGCCGTTCCAGTCGCCATCAGACGGGAGCAAGCCCTCCACGGACTCCGGAAGCGGGCAACGTACTACGCCTTGCAGTTGCAACCGCTCTTGCGGTTGTGGGGGTTTCCCACCGTGCGGGTTCAACTCAAGCAACGCAAGCTCCTGCCCTTTGCGGAATTGTCCGGACTCGCCACCGGGCGTTCGTACTTCAATCTCGTCAGCATTGAGGAACCCCGGTCGCTGTGGACCATGCACTGCTCCCGGAGTCTTGCCGAAGGTTTGGCTCAGCAGCGACTTCGCAAGCGCTACGGCAGTTTGGAGAACAGCGAATTGGAGGACGAGGGGGCGCACTCGGCGGTGTTTCTGGAGATTGGCGAGTTCCTCCGTAAAGCCCGGGATGCGATGCTGGCAGGCTGGGGGGGCACACTGGCGGTTGCGGGCTGCCGCCCTGTGCTGCGACCCCGCTTCACAAAGGAGGCGTCTCCAAGCGACGAGTACGCCCTGCTGAGCTATCGGGTGGAGAGTCCGGAGGTTTCCGGAGACCTGCACTGGGCGATTCCCGTGAGCGCCGCCGTACAGGTTTTGAGTGCGGCAGGGCAGGAGCCTGCGGAGTTTTCCGGATTTGACTGGTTCCGGAACCCCCACCCTGCGTTCAAAGCGAAGTCGGGTAGGAACTGACCCATCGGCAAGCGCCACGGATCACGCGGATGCAAACGAGTGGAGTGAAGGCCGCTCTTAGCGTTCCACCTTCAGCACCGCCATGAACGCCTCTTGGGGAACCTCCACGGTGCCAACGCGCTTCATGCGGCGCTTGCCCTTCTTTTGCTTCTCCAGCAGCTTGCGCTTGCGGGTGATGTCCCCACCGTAGCACTTGGCGGTGACATCCTTGCGCAAGGCACCCAGCGTTTCCCGTGCAATGATCTTGGCTCCAATGGCCGCCTGAATGGCGATTTCAAACATCTGCTTCGGGATCAGCCCCTTGATGCGCTTGGCCAACTCGCGGCCCCGGTGGTAAGCTTGATCGCGGGGGACGATCAGGGAAAGCGCGTCCACCGGATCGCCGTTGAGGAGGATGTCGAGCTTGGCAAGTTCCCCACGCTTGAAGCCGCTCAGTTCGTAGTCGAACGAGGCATAGCCACGGGAGACTGATTTGAGNCGGTCGTAGAAATCCATCACGATCTCGTTGAGCGGCAGTTCATACTCCAGCATCACACGGTTCGGGGCCGGATACTCCATGTGGATCTGCGTGCCCCGGCGTTCCTGCGCGAGTGTCATGATCTGTCCAACAAACTCTGTTGGCGTGAAGACGCGCCCCCGGATGTACGGCTCCTTGATGTGATCAATGTCCCCGGCGGACGGAAGTTGGGCGGGGTTGTCCACGGCCACCGCCGTTCCGTTCCGTAGGTGGACGTGATAGACCACGCTGGGGGCGGTCGTGATCAGTAGCAGCTTGAATTCGCGCTCCAGCCGCTCCTGTGCGACCTCCATGTGCAACAGGCCGAGAAAGCCGCAGCGGAACCCAAATCCCAGGGCGACTGAGGTTTCCGGTTCAAAGGTGAGGGAAGCATCGTTGAGGGCGAGTTTGTTGAGGGCTTCGCGCAATTCCTCGTAATCATCCCCATCGACGGGATAGATGCCACTGAAAACCATCGGTTTGGCCTCGGTGTAGCCCGCAAGCGGCGTAGCCGCAGGGCGTTCTGCAAGTGTGACCGTGTCACCAATCTTGGTGTGACCAATGGTCTTGATGGACGCGCAGATGAAGCCGACCTCTCCGGGGCCAAGGGTTTCACGCGCCTCCCGGAAGGGCGTGAACACGCCAAGCTGGACGACTTCATAATCCTGCTGGGTTGCCATGAAGCGGATGAGCTTGCCAGTGCGGACCCGCCCATCGACAATCCGGACCATCACGACCACCCCAAGGTAGGTGTCAAACCACGAATCGAAAATGAGGGCGCGCAACGGAGCCTCCGGATCGCCCTTGGGTGCAGGAACCTGCGCGACGACCTGCTCAAGGATTTCGACAATGCCCCGACCTTCCTTGGCACTGGCTCGCACCGCACTGCTGGCATCCAAGCCAATGATGTCCTCGATCTCCTGAGCGACACGGTCCGGCTCTGCCGTGGGCAGGTCCACCTTGTTCAACACCGGCAGCACCTCCAAGTCGTTCTCAACGGCGAGATAGACGTTGGCGAGGGTTTGTGCCTCCACCCCTTGGGCGGCATCCACAACGAGCAAAGCACCTTCGCAGGCGGCCAGTGAGCGGGAAACCTCATAGGTGAAATCAACGTGTCCGGGTGTGTCAATCAGGTTGAAGACGTACTCCAATCCGTCTGCGGCGCGGTACTGAAGCCGCACGGCTTGGGACTTGATCGTGATGCCGCGCTCGCGCTCGATGTCCATGCTGTCGAGCAACTGCTCCTGCGCCTCGCGTTCGGAGACCGCCCCGGTTGTTTGCATGAGGCAGTCTGCGAGCGTCGATTTGCCGTGGTCAATGTGGGCGATGATCGAGAAGTTGCGGATGCGCCGGGGATCCATGTCCTGAGGTTTCATGAAGTGGCGTGGGACGCAATGAATGGAAACATGCCAGTTTATCAATCCTGACTCTCTGGTTCCAGCCGAATCTCGACTGTACGCCACTCAGTGGGGGCAAGTAAAAGTGAGACTTTCACTCAATCACTCCGGTGTGTGCTACTGACAGAATGCGTCCATCGTTGATTTTTTTCGGGCAACCCTGGGAGCGAGCATGGAGTCTGCATGCTCCAGTTTCCACCAGAGCCCCGGGATTTTGAACCGTTTTTGAATGAGACACCAGTGGGAGTTTTCAATCTGTCCTGATGCGTTGTCAAGCGTCAGGCTCAGCCGTGCACTCGGGGGCAGTTGCCCGAACAACCCACAGAGTGCCCCAGTCACCTCCAGCGCCTCCTTGCTGTGTCCGTGCGANCAATCAGNGTATAGCGCGTGCAACGTTCCACCAGTGTGCTCAGGTGCCCCGTTTCGCGCGCCC
>PBTB01000146.1 GCA_002726945.1 Deltaproteobacteria bacterium
ACCCGCCGTCGCTGAGGGTGGTATTCGACAGCCCGTCCACGTTCGTTGCGTCCAGCCAGAGGACCAGACCTGCCATTCCTGCAGGAGAAGTACCCGCATCATCCCCAGTCTGGACCGTGTAGGTGGCACTCCAACTGATGCCCTCGCCATAGAGGGTTTGGGTTTCTCCGGCAAGAGTGACGACCGGACTGCTCAGGCTTTCAGAGGACGTAAACTCCAATGTCACCGTCTCCGTCGCCTTGGCGAGCGTCGTGTCACTGTTGTTCGACTTCAGCTTGACGAGCGTGAGCGTCGGGGTTGTGGTGTCCATTGTGATCGTGTTCTGGACGCTGGATTGGTCCTTGGCTTCTCCGGCATTCCCGGCGGGGTCGGCGTAGCTGATGCTGAAGGCCACGTCCCCGGAATCGCCGCCCGCCACGGGGCGGGTGACCCTCCACGAGGTTTGAGCTCCACTGCTCATGTCCGTCGCCATCGCGGAAGCCCCGGCGAGGGTGACGGTCGGTGCCGGAATCGCCTCGCTCGACGTGAACGTGAGGGTCAGGTCGTCCCCAGACTTGCCGTGGCGGGTGCCGTCCTTCGCGTTGGTGGACGCCAGCTCAAGGTTGCTCAAAGTCGGTGCGGCCGTGTCGAGCGTAACGGCAGTCTCATCGTCCGTTGCCGTCACCTCAGCACTTGGGTTGCCCGCCCGGTCCGACACCTTGATGCTGAAGGCGGCACTGCCTGACGCATCGGNAGCAACCGTTCCGGTGGCGGTCCACTCGGTCTTGGCGTCATTGCCCGTCAGTGTCACCCCAGAGAGTCCTGTGACCGTGACACTGTTCGCCGTGGGCGTCTGGATCGGCTCACTGGTCTTGAAGCTCAGCGTCACCGTGTCGTCATGCCTGCCGTAACTTGAACTGGTGGGATTGTCCGTGTTGACGGAAACCTCCAAAACCTCCGGAGCCGTCGTGTCAATCTCGACTTTGCTGTTGTCTGACGTCTGGGTTGGAGCACTTACCAGATCCAAGGCATTGCCTGCGGAGTCGGTCATCCTTTGGAAGGCCCATTCCACTCCAAGAGGTTCATCGGCATCCTTGGTCCCGTCTCCGTCGCTGTCGATTATCGATGCCATTCCCCATTTACCTGAGAGGTATCTGCCTATAAATACCTGCTCATTTTGAGTTAGCAGACGATCAAAAATAATGACTTCTGCAATTTCACCATCCAAAGAATTAACGTTAGTTGAAGTACCGTAACCTGAACCAACATAGGCTTTACCATTCGCTAAGGGAAGTAATCTGATATCCGTTGTAGCCCATTGAAAATCTTTATTTGGCTCCAAATCCTGACCATTCAGACTTAGAAACTCTCCAATTCCATCATATTTATTGGTCTTGATTCCCAGAGAAACTAAGTAGAAGGAACCCAATTCTGATGCACTTGGTCCTGTATTCCCTTTCGATAAAGAAGCAAAATAAGGAAACCCTGGGGCTCTATTAGAAGCATATACCAGATTTCCACTGCCGCCATTTCCTGCCTGCCAATACAATTCAATACTTGATGTGCCTGAAGAGTCTAATTCGCCAACTCTGAACAATCCGTTGTAATTCTTACGCGAATGATTCCGTGAGATGATGTAAATCGTAGAGCCTTGCGTCAAATCAAGATTCTGATTGCTTTCCAAATAATCCCCGGTTGATTTCGAATTAACTCCATCGAAGTCAATCACACTGAGTCGGTTGAGAACTCCTGTCTGGATGGTAGGTTGGTTCGAAGAACTGCCTTGAACGAAATGATTCTGATTCAAGCTCTTATCCCTCCACTCACTTACAGAACCTGAAGAACTGATGACCATTGAAGGATCACTTGCATCCAGCCATAACTGGAGCCCCGACATTGAGTGGAGTTGCTCTTCCGGTGAAGATACTGCAAAACTGATTTCCCATTGCTTCCCTGTGTTGTCTCCATCACGGAACGTAGCATAGATTTGCTTTCCATTGATGAAGACCGAGGGCAGGACCACCTTCTCATCCGTGTCAAATTCGAGGGTGATNGTNTCCCCGGACTTGGCCCACTTCACACCCTCCGCAGCAGGGTTGGTGTTGCTGGACGCAAGGGTCACACTGGAGGCCACCACCTGAGGCCCGGTGAGGTCAATGCGGATCTCGTTGAAGGAAAGCGACGAATCGCTGGACGAGACAGAAGCTCCCGCGTTGCCCACAAGGTCGGAGAAGGCAATGCTGAACCCAACCACCCCTTCGGANTCACTGGACAGCACCGGACGTGTGGCCTGCCATGTGGTGCGGTTGCCNCCNCTCGTGTCGCGGACGGTCGCCGGGCTTCCGGCAAGCGTGACGGTCGGCTCGACAATGGCTTCGTTGGAGGAGAAGGAAAGGGTGAGGTTGTCCCCGGACTTGGCGAGGGCAAAGCTGTTACTCGCGTTGCTGGAGCGCAGGGCGAGGTTGCTCAGTTCCGGGGCCGTCGTGTCGAGCTTGACCAGGGAACTGTCCGTCGTTGTCGTCTTCGGAGACCCGCGGTTGCCGGCGGTATCCAAAACCGTGATGCTGAAGGCAGCATTCCCATTGGCCGTGCTGGTCACCGTACCCGATACCTGCCACGATTTTCCGTCGGCGTCCAACTTGGTGAAGCTTAAGTCTCCAAGCCCACTGATGGTCACATCGTCTGACGTCGGAGTCTGAAGCGGCTCGTCCGCCGTGAAGCTCAGCGTGACCCTGTCCCCGGACTTGGCGAGGCTGGTGTTCTCGTTATTCGAGGTCAGCGTGACCACCGTCAGTTGTGGGGGTGTGACATCAAGGGCAACCGAGGTCTGGTCCGTCGTCGCCGTCACCGCGTTCCCGGCATTGCCCGCGGTGTCCAACACCTTGATGCTGAAGGCGGCGGAACCCGTGCCCCCGCCCCCGCCAAGGCCCGAAACCGCGTCGGCGTCCACCGTCCCCGTCACCTGCCAGCGCGTCTTGTCCTCGTTGAGGCTCGTGAAGCTCAGGTCCGTCAACCCACTGACCGTGATCCGGTTCGTGTTCAAGTCCTGAATCGGCTCATTTGTGGTGAAGGTCAGGGTGACGCTCTCTCCAGCCTTGGCAGTGGTGTTGTCCGGATTGTTTGAGACAATGGACACCTCCGTGACTTCGGGGACCTCCAAGTCCACTGCAACACTGCTGCTGTCCGTGGTGGTGCTTCCTGTCCTCGTGTTGCCTGCCGCATCTGAAATCTCGATCTGGAAGTTCACCGCTTCCCCAACGATGTTGATCTTGCGAATTAGGTGGTTGTTGTAGTCCGCCACATAGAGATTCCCCGCAGGGTCGACTTCCAAGGCAATCGGTCGGTTAAATGTTGCTGAGTCCCCCCAGTCATCATGAGAGCCAGTGCTGCCCGTGCCAGCCAAGGTGGTCATCTTGCCCGAGGAATCGATCTTATATACCTTGTTGCCATACTCTGAAAGATAAAGGTTCCCGGATGAATCAACCGCCAAACCCTCTGGCCAAATGTTGGTGAAGGTGGTCACGTTCCCGGCAGGATCTACCTTGCGGCCGCCAGCAACATAAACATTACCTAACGCATCCACGGCGATGCCATTAGGGGCATCAAAGGTGGCCACGTCCGCTGCCCCATCTGCACTACCAGAACTGCCGCTCCCTGCCAGCGTGCTGACGGTGCCGTCAGGAGTAATCTTGCGAATCTGGTAGTTGAATCGATCAGCAACATACAGGTTNCCCGAGGAATCCAAGGCAACGTCATAGGGGACATCAAACGCTGCTGAAGTCTGATACCCATCTACAGAATCTCGACTCCCACTTCCAGCAAAAGTCGTCACATTTCCTAANGGATCGATCTTGCGGACGCGGTGATTCCAGGCATCAGCGACAAAAACGTTGCCGGAAGTGTCCACCGCAACCCCACTGGGCTGATTGAAACGTGCCACGTCTCCAGATCCATCTTTAAACCCTGAAGTTCCAGAACCGGCCAGTGTTGTCACATTGCCCGACGNATCGATTTTGCGGATGCGATGGTTGAGGATGTCGGCGACATAGAGATTCCCGTTACGGTCCAATGCGATGCCNTCGGGCTTGTTNAACAAGGCCGCTANNNCCCTGAGCGTCGTTAAATCCACCNCTCGTGCCACTGCCCGCCAGCGTTNNAACCTTCACCCGNTGNTCTGGAACCGNGTAGGTTGCCTNCCANGANGTTCCANNNCCNNTCAAGTNNCGCNNCNANNCCGTTGANNCNNACNNNAGGNTCNNCNATCGGCTCNGAAANTGTGAACTCCANCGTGACCGTCTCCNTTGCCTTGGCAAGGGTGGAATCGGAGTTGCTCGATTTCANGGTGATGGAGGACAGGTCCGGAACNGANTTGTCNATGGNCATGCGGTTNNCAACGATGGCTTCNGTCACCTCNGCTGCCNGNNTTGCCTGCTTTATCCTGNGNATTGATACTGAAAGCAACGTTCCCCGTATCTCCGGCAACCACAGGGTAAACCGCTTTCCAGGAGGTTTTTGATCCGCCGCTCGTGTCTGTCGCAGTGACCGTGCTTCCGGCCAGTGCAACACTCGGTGCCTGAATCGCTTCGTTGGAAGTGAAGGCGAGCGTGATGTTGTCCCCAGCCTTCGCGTAGGACAGGTTGTCCTTGGCGTTCGTTGAGACGAGGGTGATATTGCCCAGCGCCGGGGCAGCAGTGTCAAAGGTAAACCGGCTACCATCAGTTGTGTTGTCTACCTCAATACCTGAATTCCCCGCGAGATCGTTGAACTGAAGGGTGAAGTCACCAGGACCATCGTCGCCTTGCTCAACTGTTTTGCTCAGGCTCCACTTCCTGCCGGCCGCGTCATCCTGAGAGAGGGGCCTCAAGGTTCCATCACCTTTTACCCTGCCGATCGAAGCCAGTGCTTCTGAGGACTCAACGGTGATGCTAACTTGATCACCGGCTTTGGCCAACTGCTCAAGCTGGCCTTGGGTGTTCGCATTGGTCGTGGAAACGGCAACCTTATTCAACAAAGGAGCCGTGGTGTCGATTGAGATGTCACTGGTGTTTTCTACCGTGATTCCTCGATTACCCGCAAGGTCTTCAAATCCAATCTGGTATTGAAGTGACCTTGTTCCTGCCATAAGACTCGGGGATATCGGATTGATGAGATCCTTAATACCATCTCCGTCTTCATCAACCGCTGCCGGCAGATCCCATTTTCTCGCAAGGTGGTTTGTCAGTTTTCTTCGCTCCAACTCATCCAACTGACGGGAGTAAATGATGATTTCCTTCAGTTCTCCATCAAAAGTTGCATTGGCAGGAAACCCTGTGGCGGTTCCGATTTTGATCTGAGCGTCCGGGATGTTGGACTTGACGCTGTAGCTGAAATCAACGGGTTCCGACTTGGATGATCCATCAACAAAGAATTGTTTGGTTCCGGATTGATTTCCTTCCGATTTTAAAGTTCCAAATAGAATGTGGGTTGAATCTTTGGCTGGTTCCGGAGTGTAAAACCAGGTTCCAAAACCACCCGAAGCTGATCCTGTACCCCAATAAACACTGTCTCCACGGTTTCCATAATTCTCTACAAAATAGACATAATCGGTTGAACCTGAACCCGAAGCAGAACTTCTGGACAGAATGCCTCTAAGCTGCCCGGAGGTATCTGATTCATAAACCGTGACCACCGTGATTTCTTTATCATCCCCCTGATTGATGGCCAAATCCGAATGATCAGGGATGCTGAAGTGATCTCCGTTTCCATCAAACTCCAAGATTCTGGACGCTTTATTAAGGACAGGATGATTGGATGAGTCACTTTGAACTGCATCGTGACCTCTGCCACTCAAATCCTTCCAGATGCTGATCGATGCTCCTTCCTGGAAGGAATGGTTCATCTTTCCATCGATATTTGCCGCGTCCAGCCAGAGAACAAGGCCCTCGATTTCTGACGGAGCCACCAAAGAATCATCACCTGATTCAACCTGATAGGAAATATTCCAGGATGACTCCTGACCGGTAAGCAACGAAGTTTCTCCTGCGAGTGTGACGGTAGGGCCTTTCAGAATTTCCGAACCGGTGAAATTGAGAGTGACCTGATCCCCCATTTTGACCAAATCATTCGCGCCTCCGGTCAGGTCTACCACTGACAGGGTTGGAATCGATGTGTCGATTTTGAGGGTGTTGTTAACTACCGTTTGGTCTTTGCTCACACCCTCGTTGCCGGCGATGTCTTTGAATTCGATATTGAAGGTGGTGTCACGTTCCGTTTCTCCTGGCGCCACGGAATAAACCACTTTCCAGGAGGTTCCGTCCTTGCTGCTGCTGGTATCCGTTACACCCAGGGAATCATCACCCGCCAGAGTAATGACCGGAATCTGGATCGGTTCTGATAAATTGAAGGAGAGGGTGATGTTATCTCGAGGCTTGGCAAAGGCCTGGGGATCGTTGGCATTGGTGGAGACCAGGGTGATGCCGTTAAGGGTTGGGGTTGTGGTATCAAGAACAACCTGGGTATTGTCGTCGGTTGTAGAAACCGGGGATCCCTGGTTCCCTGCGTTGTCCAGCACCGTGATGCTGAAGGCCGCATTGCCGTTCACCGAAGCTGGAACCGTGCCCGTTGCCTTCCATGACTTGCCCTCGTCGTCCAGCGGGGTAATCGTTACACCCGTCAGGCTGCCCATCGTCACGTCACTGGCCGTCGGCGTCTGGACCGGCTCACTCGTCGTGAAGCTCAGCGTCACCGTGTCGTCACGCTTGCCGAGTGCGGTATCGGCGTTGTCCGAGACAAGCGAGACACTGCTGACTTCCGGAACCGTGGTGTCGATGCCTACCGAACTGCCGTCGTCGGTTTGCGTGACGGTCGCTCCGGCGTTGCCCGCGTTGTCCTCAAACACGACTTTCAGGGACACGGGTTTGGGTATCTCGATCAAACCAACCGGGGTTGAATCCGAGGCATCCACGAGGCCATCGCCGTCGCTGTCCACAGCGGTTTGCACCCCCCATTTTTTGGTGAGGTAGTAATAAAGCTCCGTCAATGATTGATCACTTAGTTTAGTGTTGAATACCATCACTTCAGCATAATTAGTATTCGACCCATTATGATTTCCTCCATGAACAGAGGGGTCTTCTGCAATCTTAATTGCATTATCAATTGCGTAGCTTTCTAGATCAGGACCCGCCTTCTCAAGCGCTATAGTATTGTTTTCATACAAGGTGATTTTTCCATCATCCAGGACCATCGTGTACAGGATGGGACGATTCGCAAGATCATACTTTCTGGTCGATGCATGATAACTGCTCCAGTGTAAATTGCTCCCCCAGCCGTTTGAACTCCATAACCCGAATTTCTGATCCAGATGGTTCACCTGACCCGATGAATCACCACCCCCATAATAAAAGTTCAAAGACTCACTATCCCCGATCTTGATCAAGTTGGCGTTCCATGGATCAAGGTTAGATTTTGTCTCCACCAAGAAAATCATGGTCACTTTATCAACAACCTCGAAGTCCGTATTATCCGAAGACAAACTCTGAGCATTAAAGTTCAGTGGAATTCGGCTGAAGCTCGTATCTGCAAGACTATTGCTTAATTTAGGCTTGTATGAATCATTCGTCTGCTTAAGCACGTATTGATTAGCGCTCAAGTCTTTCCACTCACTGACGGAGTCTCCGTTGCTGAGGGTGGTATTCGACAGCCCGTCCACGTTCGTTGCGTCCAGCCAGAGGACCAGTCCTTCCATTCCTGCGGGAGAAGCACCCGCATCATCCCCAGCCTGCACCGTGTAGGTGGCACTCCAACTGGTGCCCTCGCCATAGAGGGTTTGCGTTTGTCCGGCAAGGGTGACGACCGGACTGCTCAGGTTTTCTGAGGATGTAAACTCAAGCGTTACCATATCATCCGCCTTGGCAAGCGTCGTGTCGCTGTTGCTCGAGGACAGACCCACCAGCGAAAGGGTTGGTGCCGTGGTGTCCATTGTGATCGTGTTCTGGACACTGGACTCGTCCCTGGACTCGCCTGCGTTCCCGGCCGGGTCCGCGTAGCTGATGCTGAAGGACACGTCCCCGGTATCGCCAGCCACCACGGGGCGGGTGACCCGCCATGAGGTTTGCGCACCACCGCTGGTGTCCGTGACTGTCGCGGAAGATCCAGCAAGGGTAATGGTTGGCGTGGTAATCTTTTCGCTGGAAGTGAACGTGAGGGTCAGGTCATCGTCGGCCTTCGCCAA
>PBTB01000023.1 GCA_002726945.1 Deltaproteobacteria bacterium
AGCCGTCCTCAAGGGCTTTGAGGCGTGTACCCGCGTGGGCAATTCGGTAGGGCCGTCACACTACCGTCTCTGGCACAACACCGCCACCTGCGGCCCCTTCGGCGGGGCTTACGCAGCGGGAAGTCTGCTGGCACTGGACGTGTGGCAACTCCGGGATGCGCTTGGAGTGATATTTCTGATGATCCCTGTATTTACAAGGGATGATGAAGATATTTTGGATTTTATTGGAAGGTGCCACCGAGTACGGTGGCGGGGTCGACGGGACTCGAACCCGCGGCCTTTGGCGTGACAGGCCAACGTTCTAACCAACTGAACTACGACCCCGCAAGGGGATGGTGGGCGATACAAGGCTCGAACTTGTGACCTACGGCTTGTAAGGCCGCCGCTCTCCCAGCTGAGCTAATCGCCCGGAATCATTCAGGATAGCGATTCCTTCCCGGAGCGCAAGTCATTTTTCTCACGGCGATGCTCCTGCCAGGACGCAGCCGCAAGGGCGACCACCCCGAAACTGATGAAGCAATCGGCGAGGTTGTTCACAAAAAAACTGATTCCGCCCCAACGGAAGTGGAGAAAATCGGTCACCTGCCCGTAAATCGCACGGTCCAGCAGGTTGCCGACGGCTCCGGGGATGATGAGCGCCAACCCCAGCCGCGCCCAGGATTCCTCGGCAGCGAGCTTGAAGTAGAGGTAGTAGAGCATCCCCAACGAGGCAAGCGCGGAAACTCCAACCAGCAAGGGCACCCGGACACCATCGGAGAGATCAGCAAGCAAGCTGAAGCTCACTCCACGGTTCTGAACGTGTGTGAGGTCGAGCAGTGAGGGAATCATCGTGGAGAGTTCGTGGAGGGGGATGTAGGCGCGGACCAAGACTTTTGAGACGACATCCAACCCCAAAAGCCCAACGATGAGGACAGTGAGGGCGGCTTTGGAGAAATCCGGGCGACTCACTGCGAGGTCAGCCATCCGGACTGCAAATCGGCAAGGGCGACATTCTGCTGGCTGCGCTCGGCCATGTTGCGGACCACCACCTGTCCCTGCTCCAACTCCTGCGGAAAGAGCAGCACGGCTTGCTTCACGCCCGCATCATCTGCCTGCTGCAAGACCTTCTTCATTTTTCGCATCGAGAAATTGCAATCCACGCGCAGCCCGGATTTCCGCAGCGAGGAAGCGACTTGCAGCGCAGTTCCAGCCTGGTCTGTTTCAAAGGGAATGACCATCACATCCAACCGCTGGTCGAGTTGGGGTTGCTTGCCTTTTGCCTCCAAAACGTCGAGGACCACCACATCGCCGAAGCCAAAGCCGACCGCCGGAATGGTCTCCCCGCCATAGGTGGAGAGCAGCGAGTCGTAGCGTCCCCCCCCGCAGATTGCACGTTGCGACTTGTCCGGGCTGTTCATCTCAAACACCGGGCCGGTGTAGTACGACAATCCCCGCACGATGGAGACATCGAACTTGAGGAAATCTCCGTGGCCCGAAGCCTCCAGCAGGCCAAACAGGGTCTCCAAACCCGCAAAGGGTTCCGGGTTACCAAGCCGGGATTTGAGCGCTTTGAGGTCCGGACATTCCAGCAGTTCCAGCAATTGTGGAATTGCCGCAGCGGCGATCCCCTGTTCGCGCAGCAGTTCGGCCAATGCCTCCGGAGAAATCTTGTCGCGCTTGTCAAGGATCACCAGCACCTCGGCATGGTGCGGCTCCGGAATCCCGACCTGCTCCAGCACCGCGTTGAGGATGCGGCGGTCGTTAATGAAGATGGTGATGTCATCGGCGTTGAGTCCCATCTTCTGCATTGCGTTGATGAGCAGCATCAGGATTTCTGCTTCGGCGATTTCTCCGGGCTGTCCGATGATGTCCGCGTTCCACTGGAAATGCTCGCGCCGTCGCCCCTTGGTCATGCGCTCGTAGCGGAAGCACTGCGGGATCGAGAACCACTTGACCGGAAAAATGAGGGCGCGGTGGTGTTGCAGGATCATCCGTGCCAGTGAAGGGGTCATTTCCGGGCGCAGACTCAACTTGCGACCGCTCTTGTCCTGAAAGTTGTAAAGCTGCTGCGTGATCTCGTCCCCAGCCTTGCGGACATACAAGTCCTCATGTTCCAACACACAGGCATCGTACTCCTCGAAGCCTGAACACTCCGAAACCTCCCGCCAGATGCTGAACAGCCAATTGCGCACACGCATCTGCTCCGGGTAGAAATCCCGTGTTCCCTTGACCGCTTGGAGTTCCATGCTCGAAATGTCAGGAAAGGAGAGCTTCGGAACCGGAGTGCAACTGTGCACCAAAGCTCCGGAAATCTTCCCACGCCTGATCCAGTGCATTGCGGTTGCGCAGCAGGTAGGCCGGGTGGAAGGTGGGAATGAGCGGCCAGCGCTGGTAGGACATGCGTTGACCCCGCACCTTGGTGATTCCGGGGCTTCCGGGGATGAGTGTTTTGAGCGGAACGTTGCCCAGCGTGACGATCAGGTCCGGATTGATCAGAGAGACTTGCTGGTCAAGGATAGGCTGACAGCAGGCGATTTCTTCCGGGGTTGGATTGCGGTTTCCGGGAGGTCGGCACTTGACGATGTTCGTGACATAAACATCCGGACGGTCGATTCCAATGACCTCGATCATGCTCGTGAGCAACCTGCCCGCACGACCGACAAACGGCAGGCCCTGTGCGTCTTCGTCCGCACCCGGACCTTCACCAATGAACAGCAACCGAGCCTTGGAGTTTCCGGAACCAAACACGAATTTTTTGCGCGTGTCTCCCAGTGGACAGCGCTGGCAGGTACAATATTTTTTCTCCAAATCCGCCAGTGAGTCGGCACTGACTTCGGAGGCGCTGTCCGTGAGGGGCCACTCCGATGAGTGTGACTCCGTGTCCAAGAACTGGGGAATGGCCGTTTCAAACTCTGGAGGACCGGAAACAGACGACGACGCCAATTGCATCCGCAACTCCTTGATCTGCACACCAGCGGCTTGTGAGACTTGTTCCGAGGGTCGTGCGGCACAGAGGTTGGCCGTCTTCAACCCTTGAATCACCCGCTTGAGTTCGACCTGCGGCAGCTTCTCGATGTTGAGGTGACCGCAGCCTTTTTTCTTGAGCCAGTCGAGCTGATTCTCAAGGTAGAGCATCAAGGTCGGGTAGTCCACGGGTCGTCCTGGCTTGGGGTTTAGAGAATGTAACGGCTCAAATCCTGATGCTTCAGGAGGTTGTCAAGCCGGGAACGGATGTAGTCCGGCGTCACAGTGATGGCCTGTCCGGCAAGCTGGGGTGCCTCAAAGCTGACCTCCTCCAGCAGTTGTTCCAGAACCGTGTGCAAGCGCCGGGCACCGATGTTCTCAGACTCCTCGTTCACCGTCTGCGCCACTTCTGCAATCTCCTCGATCGAGTCCGGAGTGAACTCCAGTGTCACGCCTTCGGTCTTGAGCAACTCCTCGTACTGCCGCGTGAGTGCGTTTTTGGGTTCCGTGAGGATGCGGATGAAATCGTCTTTGGTGAGCGACTTGAGTTCGACCCGGATGGGAAAACGCCCCTGCAACTCCGGGATCATGTCGGAAGGCTTGGAGAGGTGAAACGCGCCTGCCGCGATGAAGAGGATGTGGTCGGTGCGGACGGGGCCGTATTTCGTGTTGACCGTTGAACCTTCAACGATTGGCAACAGGTCGCGCTGCACACCTTCCCGCGAAACATCCGGACCATGCGCCGCGCCGCGCCGTGAGGCGATCTTGTCCACCTCGTCAAGGAAGACGATGCCCATCTGCTCGGTGCGGCGCACGGATTCACGGGTCACTTCGTCCATGTCAATGAGCTTCTGCACCTCCTCCTGCTCCAGCAGATCCCGGGCTTCCGAGATGTTCACGCGCCGTCGCTTGGGCTTCTTGGGCATCATGTTCGAGAGCATGTCCCGGATGTTCATGTCCATGTTCTCGTTCATTGGAATCGGCATGAACTCCATGACCGGACCGGAGCGCTGCTCCTGCACGTCAAGCTCCACAATCTTGTCCTGCAGCTTTCCGGAGCGCAGCTTTTCACGGAATTTCTCGCGGGTTGGATTCGGGCCTCCCTCGTCCTGATCGGAATTGGACGGAGGCAGCAGCAAATCAAGCAGCCGCTCCTCCACCATCTGCTGGGCCTGCTCCTGCTTGCGGGTCATCTGCTCCTGCTTGACCATGCCCACCGCAACTTCCATCAAGTCCCGGATGATGGACTCCACATCACGGCCCACATAGCCGACTTCGGTGAATTTAGAGGCCTCAACCTTGATGAACGGAGCACTGACGAGCCGGGCGATGCGCCGGGCGATTTCTGTTTTTCCAACGCCGGTGGCTCCAATCATGATGATGTTCTTGGGCAGCACCTCGTCCTGAAGATCCTCTGGAAGTTGAAGCCGCCGCCAACGGTTGCGGAGCGCCACGGCAACCGCCTTCTTCGCGTCTTGCTGGCCGACGATGTAGTGGTCCAGCGACTCGACGATCTCGCGAGGGGTTTGCGTGGTTTCCGGAGGCAGGAGCGTATCCATTGGGGGCGTCACTTCAGAGGTCCAGTTCTTCCAGTTCAACGTTGGCGTTGGTGTAGATGCAGATCTCGGAGGCAATGCCCATCGAACGTTCGCACACCTCCTTGGCGGAAAGGGGAGTGTCCATCAGTGCCCGTGCCGCCGCGAGGGCATACATCCCCCCGGAGCCAATGCCGATCAGCCCGTCGTCCGGTTCGATCACGTCTCCGTTTCCGGAAACGATCAGCGAGGCGTCGGTGCTGCTCACCGCCAGCAGCGCCTCAAGGTTCCGGAGCATCTTGTCTGTGCGCCACTCCTTGGCAAGCTCCACGGCGGCGCGTACCAGCTTGCCATTGTACTGGTCCAGCTTTTCGTCGAACTTCTCAAACAGTGTGAAGGCATCGGCGGTGGAGCCAGCGAATCCGGCCAGCACCTTGTCATCATAGGTGCGGCGCACCTTGCGGGCGGTGGGTTTGACGATTGTGTGGCCCAGCGTGACTTGGCCGTCACCGGCCATCACAACCTTGTCGTTTTTCCGGACGCAGAGAATGGTGGTCATTGTCGGGAATTGGGAAAGCTCATTCGATTATGCTACAGGAGAACCGGAGTCTTGTCGAGCCGAGAAGCGAGCTGGACGAAATCCAGCGGGCAAGCGGAATGCATGGTCGCTAGTGCAGTTGTCATGGAATAGATGATCCTACTAATTTAATCTCTGAGGGTTCAATTCCCCGCCGCTTGCGGCGTTGCGTGAAATATGATCCACAGGGATACTCCGTCCACTTGCGGCGGGGTCATTCATTATATTCAACCCCTTTGGATTGGTAAATTATTTTCGTCAAACAACCTTAGTGCCGCCGAGGGTCGTCCTTCCGAAGTGTTCCTCAATGAGTTTTCCATCCGTCGTGGGGACCACAAACGGTTGGCGCTGCACGATGGGAGCGCTCATGATTTCCTCTGGTCGGCGTTCACGATGCGGGGATGCACGGTTTGCACCGCCCGCTCGTAGTGGTTAGCGTTGTCAATCTCAGTCCACAGCAAATCCGCAACTCTCAAGTACGCAATCTCTCGTTCCTCACACAGGGCAGAAAGCGTTTCCTCATAGTGATTGCTGCACGGAAACGTCAGGTTGTACTCGTGGTGGGCGCACATGGCGTGGAAGGTCCCCAGTGCCAGCCAAGTGATCCCGACCAACTCGCCCTGAATCTGAAACTCCGGATTGGGCTGTTTGTTGATCCAGTGGATGCGTCCGGAGGCGACTGACTCCCCACGGGGACTCGCGGTCTCCCCATGAATCCAAACTTCATCCTGGGATTGTGTGAACCCGGAAATCAGCACCATGTCCGGCGACCCTTGGGTGATCAAGGTTTCCAGTGCCCGTTGCTCGTACAAGAGGTCGGACTCCAATAGCAGAAAATCCTCCTGAATCTGCCCCCGCAGCAAGTAGAGCGAGTGCATGCTCCCGGACTTGGCAAACCGAGCGTTGTGGACGAAACACAACTCCGGGGCGTCCGGAACCTGTCTCAAGCCCTCAGCCAGCAGCGTATTCTGAAATCCGGTTGCTACAAAAACTTGCTCAATCCCACAAGCCCGGAGCAACCGTAGCGAGCGCCCCAGCAGCATTTCGCCCCCCACCTCCAGCAGACCCTTGGGGCACTCGCTCACAATGTCCCGCAGGCGGACACCCATTCCTGCGGCAAGGATAACAGCGGTGCGTGTCAACTCAGCCGATTGTCCCACTGCGACGTTGTTGGGAGCAGGGAATCGTGTTGTCCCGAAACTGCATCGCGTGAAGCTGGCGATAACGCCCGCCCTTGCGCAGCAGTTCGTCGTGGGTGCCCTCTTCCATGATGGTGCCGCCCTCGACCACACAGATGCGGTCGGCGTTGCGGATGGTGGAGAGTCGATGGGCGATGACGATGGTGGTGCGGTTCGCCATCAAGTACTCGATCGCGCCCTGCACCTCGATTTCGGATTCAGAATCGAGTGCGGAAGTCGCCTCGTCAAGGATGAGGATCGGTGCATCCTTGAGCAAGGCACGGGCGATGGAGAGCCGCTGACGCTGGCCTCCGGAGAGCTTGGCGCCCTTCTCGCCGATGAACGTGTCGAAACCGTCAGGCTGCTCTAGGATGAAGTCGTGTGCGTTCGCCGCCTGTGCTGCCGAGACCATGCGCTCCTGCGAACATTCCGGATGTCCATAACTGATGTTGTTCGCAATCGTGTCGTTGAAGAGGATCGTGTCCTGCGTGACAATGGCGATCATGTTGCGCAGGGTGTGCAGATCCAGTGTCCGGACATCATGCCCGTCAATCTTGACCGAGCCTTCGGTGACATCGTGAAAGCGTGGGATCAGGTTCGCCAGCGTGGTTTTGCCGGCGCCACTGCTGCCGACAAGTGCCACAGCCTCACCTTTCCTGACCGTAAGGTTCAAGTTCTGGAGGACGGAGTCTTGAGCTCCGTTGTAACGAAAATCATTGATTTCAAAAGAAATTTCACGCTCAAATGCCTTGAGCTTGATCGCGTTTGGCGGCGAGACGATTTCTGGCTCGGTGTCGAGAATTTCGAAAATGCGGCGCAATGCAGCGATGCCTTCCTGAAGCTTGAGGTTGAAGCCGTTGAGTTTCTTGACCGGATCGTTGAGCAGGAAGAAGCTGAGCAGGAAAGAGGTGAAATCTCCGGCGGTGATTTGGTCGTTGAGGATGAGGTAGCCGCCATAGGCCACGATGGTTGCGCCCGCTGTGGCCCCAATGACCTCGATCACCGGGGTCGAGTAAGAATCAATGAGGATCGAGCGCATATGATTGCGGTAAAGCTCCTCGTTCGCCTTGTCGAAGCGCTTGCTCTCATAGCGTTCCATCCCAAATGCCTTGACAACGCGAATGCCTGAAATGGTTTCCACGAGCAGGCTGCTCAATCCGCTAAAGCTGAGTTGGCGCTTGTCCACGGCCTTGAGGTTGCGGCGTCCGAAAATGCGGATGAAGAGCAGGGCGATGGGGATGATTGCCAGTGTCACCAACGCCAAATCCCAACTCCGGTAGAACATGATGCCGAGGAACACGAAGAACTGCGGGATGTCCCGGAAAGGACCAGTGACTCCGATCTGAAGCGTGTTCTGAAAGACATGGAGGTCATTGGTGAACCGTGAGATCAGGTCGCCCGTTTTGGAACGGGTGAAGAAAGAGAAGGAGAGGCTGAGAAGGTGGTCAAACAGCCGCTGTCGCAACTCGGCAACGAGGCGCTGAACGAGCCGTCCGAGGCAGTAGACATGGCCGAAGAAGAAGAAACCCTTGAGGATAAAGACGATGACAAGGGCGAATCCGACGAGGAAGTACTGCTTGAGCTGCGGGACATCGCCGTAAGCGATTGCGTCCACAATGTCTTTTGCATAAAACGGCGGGGCGGCGGTGAAAATATTGAACCCCACCATGCAGACGAGACTCGTGGCGATCCAACCCTTGTAGGGCAAAACGAGCAGTAGCAGTCGCTTCAGGGTGGAAGTCCGCCGCCTCAGTTTGCCGCTCATGCGCTCACTTCCCAAGTGGTTCCGTCACGGGAGTCCTTGAGGGCGATCCCAGCGTTTTGGAGCTGGTCCCGAACCCAGTCGGCGCGTTGGTAATCCTTGCTTTCCCGGAAATGCTTGCGCAACTCAATGAGGATTTGCATCGCATCGTCCATGTGGCGATCCCCGGCTTGCTCGGCAAGCTGTTCGGGAATCAGGCCCAGCACGTCTCCGCCCAAATTCCGGAAGAGTTGCTCGGCGTCCAGCAACGCTTCAGAATCCGGACTCGGCTGAGCGAGCAGGGTGTTCGCCTCGCGGCTGAGATCAAACAGCACCGCCAGTGCCTGCGGAGTCCCGAAATCGTCATCCATGGCCGCGCAGAAGCGGTTGCGGAATTCCTGAAAATACTGCCCCGGAGCCTTGGCGGTTGCGGGCATTTTGGAGCGCAGAGTCCGCACGGTTTGGTGCAACCGCTGCAAGGCGGCTGTAGCTCCGGAAAGGGTGGATTCGCTGTAATCGACGACGGAGCGATAGTGGCTGGCAACAATGAAATAACGGACCGCCAGCGGATCATGTTGAGCAAGCGTGTCCTCGATAGACACGAAATTTCCGGCGGATTTGCTCATCTTCTGGCCGCCGATGGTGAGCATGTTGCTGTGGAGCCAGTGGCGGGCGAAGGGCTTGCCCAACGCACGGGCCTGTGCAATCTCGCATTCATGGTGTGGAAACTTCAGGTCCATGCCCCCGCCGTGGATGTCGAAGGTGTCGCCAAGGTAGCGAGTGCTCATCACTGCGCATTCAGTGTGCCAGCCCGGATAGCCCCAGCCGCTGTAGGTATCGCGCCAGCGCATCAGATGTTCTGGTTCCGCGTATTTCCAGAGTGAAAAATCCTGCGGGTTGCGCTTCTCAGTCCGAACCTCCACCCGTGTGCCTTCCTGCAACCCGTTCAGCGTTCGGTTGGAAAGCTGACCGTATTCCGGGTCCGTGGTGACATCAAAATACACCGAACCGTTCACCTCGTAGGCGTGTCCGGATTCCACCATCGCGGCAATCGCTTCAAGCTGTTCCGGAATGTGACCTGTGGCTCGCGGNGAGATGTCCGGGCGGATCACCCCAAGCCGATCCATCACCGAAAAATATTGGTTCGTGTAGGTTTCCGCCACGGCCATTGGTACCTGCGCAAGCTCCCGGGCACGGCGCAGCAGCTTGTCCTCCCCCTCGTCGGCATCGCCCACCAGGTGCCCCACNTCNGTGATGTTCTGGACATAGAAGGTGCGGAGTCCCGAAAAACGCAGGTAGCGCAGGATGACGTCAAAGCTAACGTAGGTTTTGGCGTGGCCAAGGTGGCTGTCGCCATAAACCGTTGGGCCGCAGACATAGAGCGTGGCTTCCCCCTCCCGGTGTGGGGTGAAGGGTTCCAAGCGTTCGGTCAGGGAATTGAAGAGGCGCAGCGGCATTGAGATTGTGCAAACGGCAAGCGTTCCAAGCGTCAGATAAACAACTTATGTTACCGGACTCAACAAACAGTTGCAATGCGCAGACCTGCGTGGAGTGAGGGAGAAACAGGAGGGGGGATTGGCAGAAAAGTGTGGAGACTGGTTCTGGCTAAGGCTGGGGTGGCCCATCATGTTTCGGCATCGTCATGCCCTGCTCATACCACTCGGCCCGCGACTCCCAGAAAATGATGTCGCTGGGCGCAAAATCAATGGATTCCGTCAAACTACCAGCGGGAATGACGAGCTTTGTTCCGGCGCGGTTCACAAGCGGCACTCCAGATCCGCAATGCGCGCAAAACTGCTTGGCAAAGCTCTTGGCTTCCGGCAACTCGTAACGCTGGATCAACTCCTCTCCAGCCAGCCACTCGATGTTCTCCGGCTGCGTGAAGATGTTGGCGACATGTGCGGTTCCGGTCGAGCGTCGGCACCGCGAGCAGTGGCAAAGGTAGAACGCGTCCACCTCTCCAAATACCCTGTACTTCACGCTTCCGCACAGGCAGGAGCCTGTGATGTTGTGCAGTTCTCTGTGCATTTTCAGTTTTCCTGCTTAAAGGGTTGGGGAGCCGAAGAACGGGAATCCGGCGCTTTCAACCCAAGTGCATGGAGCCGTTTACTCCAAAAGTCAGCCCATGCGGGTTCAGGCTTCACGGCCATCGTTAGCACCCAGCCGGACTCAGCAAGTTCTGGAAAGGCCCGGAGTTTGACGGCATCTTTCTCGGTCGTTACCCACCCTTCTGCATTGGAGGTTTTTAGCCGCTCCTGAAGGTGGCAGACATCTACGGCAGTGTAAGCGTAATGATCCAAGAATTGCAGGGATTCATCAAGGCGCAATCCGGATAACTCCAGTATTCGAAAAAAACCCTCCGGTTGGGCGATTCCGCAGACGGGCATTACCCGCATTCCTCGTGCCGAGTCCAGCGAACGAGTGACTTGGCCGTCCAACCGTTCCAACCGCTCTGCGAGGTAGTCGAAGCGGAAAACGGGTTTGGTCACGCCCAGCCCGCCCTGCAACTGGTGGAGCAGAACCTCCGGATCCCCAAGATTTGCTTTTGTGATCAGCACGGCATCGGCCCGTTTCCAGTGTGAGACGGGTTCGCGGAGCGGGCCGAGTGGAAGCAGGCGGCGGTTTCCCAAACCGCGTTCGGCATCGACGAGCAGCAAATTGAAGTCGCGGTGCAACGCGAGGTGTTGGTAGCCATCGTCCAGCACGAGGCAATCCGGACAATCCAGCGATTCCGCAAGACGGGCAGAGCGACTGCGGTTGGCTCCAACAAAAACGGGCGTGTCCGGATGCCGCTGGGCAAGCAGGCAGGGTTCATCGCCTAAGAGTTCCGGGGTGCCGGAAACTTCCTCGTCCCAGCGCAGTCGCAACGGCTCGGAATCACTCATGCGCCCGTAGCCCCGACTGAGCAGGGCGGCACGGTTGGGATGGAGCGTGGCAAGCAGGTAGTCCGCGACCGGTGTTTTTCCGGAGCCACCTGCCGTGAGGTTGCCAACGGAGATCACAGGAATTCCGGGGCGGTAAATTTGCAGCCAGCCCCGTTTGTAAGCGTGAATGCGAGTCCGAACCAGTGCGGAGTAGAGCGCTTCCAGTGGCCCCAGCACGATTCGGCGTCCGAGTGCCGGAGGAGCCGAACCGGAGACGGGGAGGGACATCAGGACAGCAGACGAAACCGAGGTTCCTGCTCGGCCCGGACGTCATCGTGCATTTGCTCCAGAAAGCCTTGGCGGATCAATTCCTGAAGCAGTTCGTCCGTTTCTTCGGCATTGAGCCGCAGTCGCAGGAAGAGTTCAGTGCGGGTGAGCGAACCGCCGAGGCTGCGTCCGAGTTCAAGGGCTTCGTGGAGGGGCGGGCGGTGGTAGGCGTGGTACTGGAAGCATCCGTAGGCAAGCAGGACCCCGCCAATCAGCACGGAGGGCAGGCCGGTGAGCGGGATTGGATAGGGCAGGGCACTGTCGAGCAGCACGAAAGCACCGAGCGCCCCGAAAATCCATGCGTGGTTGCGCTCGCGGCGCTTGCGGGCATGGAAGGCCTCTTCATCGAAGCTTCCCGGACGCGGAGCGGATTTGGCGGAATCAGGCACGGCTCACTCGCTGAAACGCGCGGACTCCCCGCGTTCCAGTCCGAAGTCCGGAAGCGCAGGTGAGGTTTCGGGCACAATGCGGGTGGGGGTGATGAAAACCATGACGTGATCGAAGCGGCGTTCGTTGGAATCGGTGCGGAACAGCCAGCCGAGCAGTGGCAAATCCTTGAAGAACGGGATTCCGGACTCGGACGTGCCGGTGCTGTCCTTGATGAGCCCGCCCAGCAAAAAGGGCTGGCCGTTGCCCACCTCCACGTTTCCCTGGGTCCGCTGCACATTGATTTGCGGGATGCCGTCCACGGTGTTGCTGAGAATCGGCGTGCTCGTCTCGGCATAGACGTTGAGCCAGATGCGGTCGCGGCTGCGGTTGTCGCCACTGTCCGCAATCAGCCGTGGCGTCACTCTTAGCGTAACCCCCGTCCTCAGTTCCCGCAAGCCTTTGTCCACCGAGAGCTTCACGTTGATGAGGGAGCCGCTGATCATCTCTGCCTCCAAGTCGTTTCCGGTCACAACCAGTGGGCGAGAGAGAACACGGCCCTCACCCTCCTGCTGCATGAGTCGCAGCACGGTGTCCACACGGTAGCCCCGGCTGGACTCGGCCCCGCCCAGCACTCCAGCCGCCGAGAATGCTCCGGGAGCATCAACGTTCGGTGTACCACTGGTGGGCGCACCACGCGCACGGAACTCCACTCCAAGCTGACGCGAGAACTCTTCACTGGTCTCGAAGATGTGCGCCTCGATGCGGATCAGCGGCCTCGGCTGGTCCCAAACCTTCAGCAACTGCTGGAGAAACCGGAGCGCATCGGCAGGCCCAATCAACACCAAAGCGTTTCCAGGACGATCCGGGATCAGCACGGGACGCTCCTCTGTGGGGTCTTCTGACAACTGCGTCTCCAGCAACTTGTGCAGGCGCGTGTCCGCTCCCTTGAGTACGACGGTCTCCCCGTTACTACGCACCTTGCGGTCGCCGATGTGCAGGTAACGCAACGGTATTCGCAGCACTTGCCGCTCTGTTGCTTGGGGTTCCGGAGGTTGCTTTGGTGTGGACGTTGTCGGAGGAGACTCGTCCAACCACGGTTCCAACTCCAGCAGAACTTCAGCAACGGCGGTGACCGCCTTGGGTTCCCCGGAAAGCGCCACAATGAGCCTGCCCCCCTCCGTGGCCTCCGAACCCCATGACACCTGAACTCGTCCCGCCAAAACCGCGCCCTCGCCCACGAGCGGGGCCAAGCGGGATTCCAGCAATTCGGGACTCACCGACTCCAGCACCAGGGTGCGCACCGCTTCTGGAGGGGCTGTGGAGGGGGCTGGAGTGTTCGGAGTTTTTTTCACAGCCACAACCTTCGGTGCCACGTCAAGCTGCCGGACCAATTCCTCTGCGACTCCCACCCAAGGCTCCGGGCCTTTCAACACGATCAGCCGCTCCGCAGGATTCACGAACTCGACCTGCCGCAACTCCAGCAG
Source organism: Deltaproteobacteria bacterium (assembly GCA_002726945.1). Classification (GTDB taxonomy): domain Bacteria; phylum SAR324; class SAR324; order SAR324; family NAC60-12; genus UBA8110. Next base: position 13,019 of record PBTB01000023.1, read on the forward strand.
CGATTCCGTGATCCGGGACCACTCGGCGGCAACCGCCGCGCCACGCTGATTTTGCAGCCGCAAAGTCCGGATCGCCATTTCGGGTGACTGCACCCAGCGCATGCGATGGATTCCGGGAAAGTATTCCAGAAACGCCGAATGCTCCCGCGCCAGTTGCGTCAGTGCCTCCGACACTGATTCGTGCGCGAGGCTGCGGTGAACCTTGTGGAAGCGCAACGCCTCCGGAACGTACTCGATGGGGAGTTCGCCGAGCTCCGAAAGCTCATCAAGAATGGCTTGCAGTGGGACAGGAGAAGCGAGGGGGCGCTGGATGGACTGATGTTTCCAGACCAGCTTCCGGGGCAGGATGAGGGTTTGCTCAGCTTGGTTGACCACGGAAAGGGCATGCTGACTCAACAAGTAGCTCAGCACCGATTCCGGGCTGCCGCCTTCCACAAACCCCACCTGCATCAACCCCTGTACTTCCGGATGCAGGGCAATGCGCTGCGGATGTTTGGCGTGGACTTGGAGCAGTGTGGAGAGAGCGGTTCGCAGGTCCGGAACCTGCTCGCGGCGTAGGGAGATGCGCTGTGTTTCCGCAGAGCGCCATTGGATTTTGCCTTTGGCACAGAGCGCCTCCGGGCTTCCCGCCACGCCTAGCCCCACCCACAAAATCCCTGCCCCAATCCACGAACGCATTCTGGCTCCGCCACTGTTTTCGATGCGAAATACTTATCGCAGTCCTGCTGTGATTCGCAAGTCTCATGTGTCAAATAGCTTGAATCGGGTTGTTACTTCCACCAACCTTTGGTAGAGAATGCCCTGCACACTTGTGCTGACCTCCAGAAAGGATTCGCCATGCAAACCCTCTTCAAACGCCCCGATACGTGGTTCGTGATCATCATCTTTCTGCTCATGATCCCGGCAGAACGCTTGGAACTGTTCTCGGCGTCCGAGAATGAGCTTCAAGGATGGCGGCATATCGTTCGCTGGTCTGCGCTACCTTCCAGCGAAACGGAATTCCCGCTTGATGAAATCGTCATTGTCGATACGGACGAGGAGTTTTTCAAGGAATATGGCGGCTGGCCCCTGCGACGCTCCGACATCGGGCAGATTGTTACCAACCTTAAAAAGCTGGGTGCAAAGGTCATCGCCATCGACATGCTCATTGACTTCCCCAACAGCTACGGGGACGACCCCATCCTTGCCGAGCAGCTGGAGAACGCCGGGAATACGATGGCAGTAGCACAGATTCAGTTCAAGGACGGCAAATGCTGCGTGTTCAAGGGCATCAACTACCCCACAGAGGTGATCAAGGACAAAACTGCAAGCGGCTACACCAACCACACCCTCATCGGCAGTATGCTTTCGCGGTTACGGTTCTTTCCCACCATCCACCAAGAACACCAGCTCTGGCCCTTTGCCGTCAAGGCATTGGCCATGGCGGAAGAGACGGAACCCAAGCTTGAAGGGCAGGAGCTTGTAATTGGAAAGTATCGGGTTCCACTGGATCATTTCAATGACCTCTGGGTTGACTACTCCCGGTTGCCGGCCGGAATCCCCTTCCTCACCAAGTACGCAGGACTCTCTGCGATCGAGGTGTTGGATCTGGAGGATTTGGATGAGGACGAGATTGAGGAGTTGCAGGATCTGATTATGGACAAAATCGTGCTGGTGGGGGACACCACGGAGGTTTCGCACGACATCTTCGAAACTCCGGTTGGGGAAATCTACGGAGTCGAGTTTCTGGCCAACACGATCAACACGATCATGAACGGTGCTCCGATCCAACCTGCGGATTTCTCAGGGGAGGTGGCGGTCCTGATCATCCTGATGTTCTTGGTGTTGGGATTGAGCCAACTGCCCAAGCTAGAGACGCTGGCCTTCCTCGCCGTACTGGCCACCTACATCGCGCTTGCGTTCTACACCTACGCCTACCACGGGATCGCCTTCTCCATGAGCTACGCGCTACTCGCGCTGATCTTCAGCTTTGTCGCCACCAATCTCTACAATTTCATTCTGGAACGTCGGCAGAAATCCTTCATCAAGGGTGCGTTCTCACAGTACCTCTCCCCGACGGTGATCGACGCAATCGTCAAGGATCCCAGTAAGCTCACCCTCGGCGGCGAACGCCGCGAGATGACCGCCTACTTCTCAGATATCCAAAAATTCTCCACGATCTCCGAGAGCCTGACTCCGGAGGAGTTGGTGAATCTGCTCAATCTCTATCTCACGGAGATGTGCGACATCATCTCCAGCTACCACGGGACGGTGGACAAGTTTGAGGGTGACGCGATCATCGCGTTCTGGGGCGCGCCACTCGGTCAGCCCGATCATGCCAAGCTCGCGTGCTTTGCCACCCTCGACATGCAGAAGCGACTGGTGGAGATGCGCAAGCAGTTTCGTGAGGAGGAACGTCCGCAGCTTTTCGTCCGGATGGGGGTCAACAGCGGCCCGATTGTCGTGGGGAACATGGGCTCCAGCCAGCGCATGGACTACACAATCATGGGCGACGCGGTCAACCTTGCGGCCCGCTTGGAGGGCGCGAACAAGTTTTACAAGACCTATACGATGATCTCCGAGTTCACTCACGCCCAAGCCGGGGAGTTCCTCGATACCCGACCCACCGACATCATCCGGGTGGTCGGTCGCAAGGAGCCCGTCACAGTGTACGAGGCTCTGGATCGCAAAAATCAGCTTTCCGGAGACAAGGCACTCGTGGTGGAGAATTATCTACAGGGTTATGAGTGCTACCACAATCGTGATTTCACAGCGGCGGCTCCCTGCTTTGAGAAGGCGTTGGAGATTGATGATGAAGACGGGCCCTCGGCAGAGTACCTGAAGCGTTGCGAGGCTTTCAAATTGCANCCTCCGGGCAAAGATTGGGACGGCGTTCACACGCTCACCGAGAAGGGCTGAGTCCGGAAGCGTGGTTCCGCCACTTTGCCAACCCTGTCAGTGTTAAAGTTCTGCTTCGTGCCGTCCTCCTTTCCGGAGTCGTTGTTGCCATTCTGAGTGCCCAAGCTTACGGGGCAGTGAGCGGGTTGATCGTGCGTAGCAACCTGGCACCTGCCTCCACTCAGCACTTGGGGGAGATGCTGGAGCAGTGGCTTGGCCACAAGGACTCTGTTTTGCCCCAAGCTACCGTACTTGAGCAATGGGGTCACTCACGGGAAGCGGCTCATTCCAGCGCTTGTCTTGACGACCACTGCCTGCTGGAACTGCTGGATCGGTTGCAGGCAGAGCGGTTGTTCGATTTGGAAATCCTGCAAACCGGGTGGTTTCATCGCCTCAAGCTCATGGAGTTTTCCCGAAACCAACGCCGGGAGGTCACGGATTTCTGCAAGGGCTGCGGCATCCGGGAACTGACCCTCCGTGTGCAGAACCTCGCCGAGCAGCTTTTCAGTCGCAATCCCTATCTTGCGATCCACTCGGTGCCGATCATCCCAGACCCTCCGGAGATGAGTCGGGATTCCTGGCTGATTCCTGCGCTGCCGGAACTCCCCATCGAACTGCAAGTCCCGGAACTGCTGGTGGCTCCCGAATTTGAACCCGGTTCCGAACTTCCGGATGTGCCCAAGCCCACTTCGCTGGGACTCCCCCCGGCAACCTTGATCAAAGCAGGGGCCGAGGACGCAGTCGAGGACTTGCTGATCTTCAGCCGGACGGCGGACTTGGTGCAGGAGCCTCAGGGAAAGTTCCTCTTTCAGGTGAGTGCTTTCAGTCCGTTGCGCTCCGTCTCCATCAACGGAAAAATCCAAGCGGTTCCCAAAGGAGCCTTTGAGGCGAGCTTTGCGATTCCCTACACGCTTGAAGCTGGGGAGAACAACTTTGAGGTGGAGGCGGTCTCTGTGCTTGGAGAAAGCATGGAGGAGTTTGTGGTGTTTCTGGAAACCGACCTCGTCAAGCGCGAGCAACCCAAACCGCCCTTCACAATGGTCGTACTAGCCAGCGTGGCCTCGGATGATAACGCCCTTAGCGTGGATTCAGACTCATCAAAAACGACGGGCACCAAAAGCTCGCTCATTCTCGTACCCGGCTGCAACTTTACGCTGGATCATGATTCCCGGATTGCCGTCAAGGGCTTGCTGGTGGGAGACCGCTATCAGGAAACAGACTTGCGGTCCCAAGAAATCATTCTCAAACAGCTCAGCACAGAGTGGGTGGAGAAGCTGTATGTTTTGCGTTCGGAAGCCACCATTGGGCTGGGGGGCAACACCATCAGCCTCCGGGACGATGACCGGGCCAGCACCTTGCGGGATGCTTGGGCGGGTGGTTACAAGCAGTACACGCAGGACACCTTCGGAACCTTTTCCGTCAAAACCACGCCTTCGGAGATAATGACGTGGACCACCAAGCTGGAGCATCGCCTCAAGGACAACGTGGAAGACGACACTTCTGACGGACAAGCCAACACCGCCAGTGTGAGCCTCAAGTTTCCGGCCTTGGGCTGGCAGCACACCACAACGGTTGGTTTGGTGATCACGGACCTGACCGACGTCACCGAAGACAAAACCGAAACCAAGGGCAGCCACAAGCTGGCCGTTCCGGTTTTGGGGATATCGGGTACGGCACAGGTTGACTTGGTGCGGGCGTCGTATGCCTCTGAAGACTCCACCGGAGTCGTCCCCAAGAAGATTCAGCAAACCTACACCTTGGGGGCGAGCTCCCCCGTCACAAGCTGGTTCATTCTCGGCTATAGCCTGAAGCACCAGCGGCAGTCCAGCAACTTGGTCGGCGACGATTATGTGAAGAACACTCACATCCTGCAAACCACCTTCGTGTTCTGATCCCAAGGGTTCCGGAGTTTGGCCACCTCCGGTGCAGCTTGTCCTGCACCGACGTTCACACTAGCATTGAGAGCACACACAAAAGCATTGGCTTCGTTGAAACTGCACATGAACCGCTTGCTCCACTCCAATCCAGCCTTCGGGCAGCACAGTCTCAAACGGCTGGGGCTGGTGATATTCTTGGTGGTGTTGAGAGCGTCCTTGGCTCATGCGCAGGAAGGAGTGCTGCAAATCGAGCGCGGCTTCGCCAAGATCACGCGAGGGGCCAAAGTCCGGATTCTGCGCGAGCTGGGAACTCCCATTGCCCTCACTCTGGTGGATCGTGTGCAAGTCGGTACGAACTCGAAAGCCACCGTGTGGATCCGGGATGGAGAGGAAACCGTGCAGCTTGCCTCCCGGTCCTACTTCTCGCTCGATAATATCAGTGCCGAGCAAACCACCATTTCTATGCCCACGGGCAAGGCGCAGTTCAAGGTCACTCGGAAACTCGGCAAACTTGGGGGCAAGCAACTCGGCAGCAAGGCAAAATTCCAGATTCGGACGGTCACGGCGATTGTCGCCGTGCGCGGGACCGAGTTTGTGCTTGGCTCAGAAAGCGGGCAGACCAGCCTGCTGACGCTTTCCGGAGAGGTTGCAATGGCCTCTGCCGAGGCTCCGGAAGTAGAGGTCGTGGTGCTGGAGAACCAAGCCTCGACGGTGCAGCGCGGACTGGCACCGACTGCACCGGTGTCCGTACCACCGGAAGTGCAGAAAGAAATCACGCAGTCTGACAGTTCCAGTTCCTTCAAGGCCGTGTCCTTCCCACCTGCCGTGCCCATCGAGCAGGCCCGCCAACAGAAGAAACGCGAGGAGGAAAAAAAGAAAGCAGAGAAAAAAGAGGAGAAGAAGGATTCCAAGCAAAAGGCTCCGGGCAAGAAGGATTCCGGAGAGCAACCCGCAGAAAAGCAAGAACCCAAAAAGCCAGCAAGCGGTGGAACGACTGAGGAAAAACGACCCGCCCCTGCTCCTGTGCCAAAAAATCTTCCGAGGCTCGATAATCTTCCCCAACTTCCGGGAGATCTGGACCAAATCCTGGAGAACATTCAACAGGAAAACAACCGTGTTAGGAAGAAGGTCATTCGGTTGAAGCTGAAGCGCAAGTAGGCATGGCCAAGCGTTGCCGTCTCGACTTGCTGCTGGTTGAACGCGGACTCACCAAAACCCGGGAGCAGGCACGGGCGCTGGTGCTGGCCGGAGGCGTGCGTGTCAACGGTGAAGCTGCTGGAAAGTCTGGAACTACAGTCTTGGAAACCGCCGAAGTGGAAATTGTCGGGCAGGATCACCCCTATGCCAGCCGGGGGGGACTCAAGCTGGAAAAGGCGTTCCACGCCTTTCAAGTGAATCCGCAGGGGTGGATCGCCCTTGATGTGGGAGCGTCCACCGGAGGTTTCACCGATTGCCTGCTCCAGCATGGTGCCGCAAAGGTGTATGCGGTCGATGTCGGGTATGGGCAGTTGGCGTGGAAGTTGCGACAAAATGACCAAGTGGTCGTGCTGGAGCGCACCAACTTCCGGCATCTTGCTTACGAAACCATCGGCGAAACCGTGAGCCTTGTGGTCATTGACGCCTCTTTTATTTCCCTGAAACTGCTCTTGCCCAAAGTCCGGAAATTCCTGGCTCCGGAGGGGCAGGTGCTTGCCCTAGTCAAACCCCAGTTCGAGGCGGGTCGGACGGAAGTGGGGAAACGGGGGCACGTGGCGGAAGGCGAAGTGCATGAGCGTGTGCTGGACGAACTCGGCACCACCGCCGAAGCCTTGGGATTCCGGACGCTTGGTCAGTATGAATCCCCGATCCTTGGCAAGAAAAGCGGCAATCGGGAATTCTTCCTGCACCTTGCCCTCGCCAATTCCGGAGCCGAGCGTGCCTGCTAACCGGTCTGTCGTTGCGAATTCCAGCGGCGACGAAGAATTCCGCCGAGTTCCGCTGGAGCGCATTATCCCAAACCCTCAGCAGCCCCGCCAGCATTTTTCAGAAGCAGCCCTTCAGCATTTGGCACAGTCGATCCGCACGCAAGGCGTCTTGCAACCGTTAGTCGTCCGAGAATCCGGAGAGGAGTGCTACGAACTGATTGCGGGGGAGCGGCGCTGGCGGGCACTCAAACTGCTGGATGCAGAGGATGCCCCAGTGGTCGTCAGGAACATTCCGGACGAGGCGATGCTGGAAGTTGCGCTGCTGGAGAACATCCAGCGGGAAAACCTCACGCCCATCGAGGAAGCCCGGAGCTATCGGCAACTCGTTGAGCAGTACGGCTACACGCAGGAGGCACTGGCGCGTCGCTTGGGCAAGGACCGCTCCACGATCGCCAACCTGATGCGGTTGCTGCACCTCACCACGCCGGTGCAGAACGACCTTGAATCCGGTCGGCTCACCATTGGGCATGCCCGCGCTCTGCTTGCCCTTCCAGATGAAGCCGCCCAACTGCATCTGCGAGAGCGACTGCTACGGCATGGCTGGAACGTTCGGGAAACCGAGCGGCAAGTGCGGGCTTGGCTGGCACGACTCCCCCAAGCGGCGCAACCGGACGATCTGCACTCCGGATCATCTTCAATGCCCTCAACTCGCCTGCGTCCGGAAATCAAGGCACTGGAGGACGAGTTGACGCGGATGCTCGGGACTCGGGTTGCCCTCACTTACCGGAACGGGCGTGGTTCTTTGCGCATCGACTACCACTCGTTGGAGGAGTTTGAGCAGCTTTACGAACGGCTGATCGGCTCCTGAAACTGGCACGGATTATGCGGGTTTGCCGTGTTTACAGAATAATCTCCAGCATTGGCAGCAACAGAACGGACTGCTATAATTTCTGCGGTCAGCCACTTGTGAGCATTCCATGAAATTACACTACGACCTGCCCTTGATCGGAGTCACGTTCTTCCTGATCTGCTGGGGGACGATCATGGTGTACAGCACGAGTGCGGTTTATGCCGACTTGCGCTACCATGAGAGCAGCTACTTTCTCCAAAAGCACCTGCTCCACCTCCTTATCGGCATCGCAGGGCTGATACTGGCGAGTTCCCTCAACTATCGGCAGTGGCAGCGGCTTTCGCCGTGGCTGATGCTGGGGATGCTCATTCTCCTGATTCTGATGCTCATCCCCGGAATCGGAACCGAGGTCAAGGGAGGGCGCCGCTGGATTCGGCTCACCAATTTTGGCATTCAGCCTGCCGAATTGCTCAAGATCGTCCTCATCATCTACGTCGCATCCTACCTTGAGCGCAAGCAGGCGGTGCTGTCCTGCTTCTTCCGGGGACTCACACCCAACTTCATTGTCACGAGCATCTACCTCTTCCTCGTCTTGCTGCAACCGGATTTCGGCACCGCCGTGCTGATCGCCCTCACCGTCTTGCTGATGCTCTATGTCGGAGGTGGGCGTCCTTCGCATCTCTTTGGAAGCCTGATTGGATTGGGGTTGATCGGCGGCTTGTTGATTGCGACCCACGCCTATCGCGTGCGGCGAATGCTCGCTTTTCTGGACCCGTGGGAGGATCCCCAAAACAGCGGATTCCAAATCATCCAGTCCTTCATCGCCCTTGGCACTGGAGGCTGGTTGGGACGTGGACTCGGAGAAAGCCGCCAGAAGGCACTCTTCCTTCCGGATGCTCACACCGATTTCATCTACGCGATCATCGGCGAGGAGTTGGGGTTTTTCTGGGTGTGCGTCCTCATCACGCTGTTTACCCTCTTCATCTGGCGGGGATATTGGATTGCGTGGCACATTCCGGACACCTTTGGGAAGTACCTCGCCTTTGGGGCGACCACCCTGCTCAGTCTCCAAATCACCCTCAATCTCTCGGTTGTAACGGGTCTGCTGCCCACCAAGGGATTACCGTTGCCCTTCATCAGCTACGGTGGGACTTCCTTGGTGACATCCCTCTTCCTCACCGGCATTCTGCTCAATATCAGCAGCCATGTCATTGAGAATGCTGTTGCTCCCAAACCTGCCTGAAATGCGGAGTTCATTGTGGCTCCGGAGGCTTGGATGGGCGGCGATCTGGGCAAGTTTCTGGACAATCACCAGCCTTTCCTTTGCTCTCGCCACGCCGGATGCCAAGCAGAATCACCGCTTGCAAAACTTTCTCGCCACAACCTCCAACCGAGACGATTGGACGCGGCTCATGCTCGCCATCATCGAGGGGGGAGAGGCCGTGAAACAGGTGCTGGCGGGCGGAGTGGATATCAACATTCGGGGAGTGACGCCGTTTCAGGGGATGACTCCGCTCGCCTTCGCGTCCCGGATTGGCTCGCTGGAAACCGTGCGGCTGCTCGTTGAGCGCGGGGGTCGGGTGAACGACAGTGACCAGCAAGGCCACACGGCACTGATCCGGGCTGCCCAAGAGGGGGAATCCGCAATCGTCCGGCTCTTGCTGGATTCTGGGGCCGATCCCAGCGCCCGCACCGACCAGAATTGGGGGCCACTCACCTTTGCCGCCTACCACGGNCATCAGGAGGTGATCCAACATTTGCTGTCCGCTGGGGTGCAGGTTGATTTTACGGACGACTTGGGTCTCACTCCCCTGCACCACGCCTCCCGACGCGGGCACGTTCAGGTTGTTGCCCTACTCCTTGCTTCTGGAGCCGATCCGAACCGCCTCTCCGGGAATGGCTCGACCGCGCTGCACTGGGCGGTTCGTGGTCGCCAACTGGGCGTGGTCCGGATGCTGATCGAACAGCGTGCCCTGCTTGATGCTCAGGAATCCGAGTTTGGACGCACCCCACTGATCTTTGCAGCGCGTGATGGCCAGACCGATCTCGTGCAAACCCTCCTCGCTTCTGGCGCCGATCCCAATTTATCGGACTTTCAGGGANCCCCGCCTCTGCTGGCCGCTGTGCAAGGGGAGAACGCACTCGTGCTGAACTTGCTCATCAAACAGGGAGCCCGTCTTGACCAAGCCAACCACTACGGCAACACTGCCATCACCGAATCCGCTGCACTGGGGCTGACGGAAGTCGCGCAGTTCCTGCTGAAACAGGGGGCCGACCCCAACACCATTGGCCGGGAACAGCGAACCCCCCTCATGCTCGCCGCCAAAAGCGGAGACTTGTCGCTCGTCAAACTGCTGCTCCAGCGCCATGCCCATCCAAACCTGAAAGACAAGTACGGAAAAACAGCATGGATGTATGCCGCCGATACTGGAAACAGTGCGGTGGCGATGATCCTGAGCACGAGCGGGGTTGACCTGAGTGAATCCCTGATTTACGCTTCCGGATCCGGATCAGTGAACATGGTGCGGCTTGTTCTTGGGTTCAAGATTTCTCCAAACACCAAGGATTTAGAGGGCTGGACTGCGTTGATGCACGCGGCTGATCGTGGGCATACGGAAGTGGTGCGTCTGTTGCTCAGCCGGGGGGCTTATCCCAACAGTGCCGGCCCCAAGGGTTGGACAGCGATCATGCTGGCCGCAGGGCGCGGACATGAAGACACAGTGGATTTGCTGCTGACCTCCGGAGCTGATCCCATGCAGCAGGATGAAGAACATTGGAGCGCCCTGACGTGGGCGGCGGCCAAGGGGCGCGTTGAGGTTTTGCGGCAGCTAATCACCAGTGGTGCCAACCCCAACGAGCGCATGCCGGACGGGAGTACTCCACTGATGTGGGCCGCGACCTTCGGTCATTTGGACGCAGTATCCACGCTGTTGGGACTCGGGGCCAATCCCCGACTGGAGGACAAACATGGGCGTAGTGCCCTCACGCTGGCCATCCAGCGGGGATACGAGTCAACTGCAACGGCCCTGATTGAGCAGGGGGCGGACTTCAACCAGAGCCTCCTCCATGCCTCCAGCCGTGGTCATGCCCAGGTTGTCCAGTTCCTGCTGAACCACGGGGCAGAGGTTAACTGGCACTCGGAGCAGGAGCAGACCGCCCTGATTCTGGCCAGTCGCGGGGCGCACTGGGAAACGGTTCGGCTCCTGATCGAAAATCACGCGGACCCCAACGTAATGGACAATCGGGGGCGAACCGCCTTGATGCACGCAGTGCTGACCGGGAATCCTCGGGTGGTCCGGCTCATCCAGCATGGACTCCAACTCACTGAGGGCGCAGCGGACGACGGAGGCAACACCCCGCTCATACTCGCCGCCTCACGGGGCTACCTGCCTGTGCTGGAAACGTTGCTCAACGAAACTCCCCAACTCAACGCCGCCAACCACAAGGGGCAGACCGCCCTCATGCTCGCCGCCTCACGGGGTTACCTCGAAATCTGCCGTGCCTTGCTTTCCAGCGGTGCGGCGTTGCACCTCCGGAATCAACGGGAACACACCGCGCTGTCGATGGCCGCCATGTACGGGCATGGACGTGTGGTCGAACTGCTGCTCAGAGAGGGAGCTGAATTGGAATGGAATGGGGTTGACTTGGACGGTGAAGGGGGAACCCCTCTGATCCTCGCGGCCCGACATGGCCAGACAGAGGTTGTGCAGATTTTGCTGGAACGGGGGGCGAACCATGCTGCAGTCGAACTGCTGTTCCGACGCATGGCCATCCACGAGGCGGCAGTGCGCGGGCATCGTGATACGGTGGAGCGGTTGCTCCGTTTTGGGGTAGTCGCAGACATTCAAGATTTTCATGGAGACACCCCCTTGCACCTCGCAGCCCGTTCCGGAGCCACGAGCGTAGTCCAGCTTCTGGTCGAGCATGGCCTGTCGGTTAACACCGTCGAGCAGAAGGGAGACACCCCCTTGCATCTTGCGGCTTCCCGAAATCATCCGGAAACGGTGACCTTGTTGCTAGATTTGGGAGCGTTAATTGACATAGCAAATCAGGAGGGGCGCACCACGCTGATGGAAGCGGCCCGCCTTGGGTATGTGGAGGTGGTGAGCTTGCTCGTGGAAGCGGGAGCTGCCACTGAGTTGGAGGATCACAAGGGACAGACGGCACGGGCACTCGCCGAGCGGGGGAGGCACATGGAGGTGGTGGCTCGGCTCAGATGAAACCGATCCTCACAAGGCGCGCCGCCACCAGTTCAAGACTAGCAATTTCTCGCGTTCCTGAAAGGTCGGTTCGTTGATCTTGCCCTGTTTGAGACCGTGCCGCAAGTAGTGCAGTTTGGCCAGACACTCTTCTCGACTCTCGCATTGACTCCACCCGTTTTCAGTTCGGCAAACCAATTGGTCATACTCTTCCTGTGTGACCTTGATGGGATGGTCGATTGCGTGTGGAGTGAGCTGGATCATGTCGGAGGATGCTGGAACGCATAGCCATCACCGTACCGATTTTTCCTCTAAAGCGCAACAACCCTCTGCTGTCCGAACGCATGAAAATCTGGCTCTGGAACACTTCTCCGTGGTTGTGGGCGGCGTTGGGCGGAATCCTCATCGGACTGAACGCTCCGGGGTGGCACACCCAACTCGTGGGTTTGGTGGCACACCTGCCCGTCATGCTCATGTTGGAGCAAGTCCGGAAGTGCCACGGTTCGTTTGGCAAACGCCTGCTGCTCGCAATCCTGCTCTGTTGGGGAGTGGGGGGAGTGGGGGCCATGATGAGTGCGCACTGGATCACCAACAGCGCCCACGTTTTCGGGCACCTGCCGTGGGTGGTCTCGATGGGCATCACCGGAATGGGCTACGGTTTGGAGGTCGGACTGTTGCTCTTCGTCCTCCATGCGATGCCGATTCTGCTGCTACGTTCCGGGCGAGTGTGGGACTTGCCGGTGCGGCTGTGCTGGTTTCTCTGGGTAGACACATGGTACCCTCGACTGATTCACTGGAATTTCGGTGGACTCACCTTCACGCAAGTCCCACTGCTGGAGCAAGTGGCCGACCTGATCGGCGCCTCCGGGATGGCACTGTTCAGCATCGGTCTGAGCCTTTGGTTGTTGTTGCTGTGGCGTCGAGCGGTGGAGGGGCAGGATATTTCCAGAAGGGTGCTTGGAGTTGGCCTCGCCTGCTATTTTGGGTTGCTCGGTTCCGGAATTGGTTACGGTGCTTGGCAGCAGTCGGATGTCGTCGGACATTCCTCCGGAACACCACTTCACATTGTCTCCGTGCAACCCAATTTCTCCCTCCGGAAATTGGCATCGAACCCAGATCTTGCGTACTCCGAACGCATCCGGAATTTCAAGACGTTGCTTGCCGATTCGTACCACGCTCTCTCCCAGCCTCCGGAAAGCTCCGGAGTGCCCCGTTTGCTCGTCTGGCCGGAATCTGTTTTCCCGGCGGCGTTCTTCAAAAACCCGGAGACCCGGCAAGCCGTCTCACGCTTTGCCCGAGAACACCAAACCGCCATCCTGCTCGCCTCCGTTGACTGGAGCGGGACTCCCGGGAACTACCGCTTTCAAGGCATTTCCGTGCTGGTGGGGCCAGACGGGCAAGTGCGGGGGCGTTACAACAAAATCTTCCTCATTCCCTTCGGTGAAACCATCCCGCTCTCCGATTGGTTTCCCGGACTGGCCCAACTGCTCCGGGAGAACATTCACAACCTCTCCGAGTTTGAAGCCGGACGTGAATTCACGGCATTCTCGCTCTCAGAGCAATTGCGTCTGTCCGCGCCGATCTGCTTTGATATCTTTGCTCCGGACACTATCCGGAACATGACACGCAATGGCTCACAGCTTGCCGTCAACCTCAGCAACCTCGCATGGTTTGGCCAAAGCACCGCCTCGGACAACATGGAGGCTGTGCTGCGCTGGCGGGCCATTGAAAACCGCACCCCCGTGTTGTTTGCCTCCAACAACGGGCGGAGCGTCCTGATTGGCGCGGACGGCCAGAGCCTCAGCCCCCGGCTGGGGCTCTTTGAAGAAGGTGTGATTTCCACAACCATCAAATTGACTCCACGCTTCTCGTTCTACCGGGAATATCAGGAGTGGGTGAATATCACTTGGTTGGTGCTGTTTCTCGGACTACTCTGGATAGGCCATCGGCAAGAAAATCTGCTCAACGGTTGGTAAAACTCCTTGAGTTGAACGTGGTGAGCGGGGGGCGCTCAGGCTCAGAAACTGGGCATCACCCCGGAGGCGCAGCGGGAAAGAGCCAAGCCTCTCTGCCGTGGAAGCGCAACGGCACCATCAAGGAGTTTGGCAAGGCCGGCGTGTTCCTGCTCTCCGCTGCGGCCAGCTACATCACTGGCCCCAGTGTTGCGGTGGACGGCGGCATGATCCGGACAGTCTGGTAAACTCAAAAGCAGTCGGCAGAATCTCGTTTTGCCGGTCAAGTTTTTCACCGTTCTGCCGATAGCGTACACAGGAGACGCACAGACTCTCGTTTTTCGGGGGTGCTGTCGTTGTGCATCCACTTGAATGCTCGTCCAGATTTGTCAACTGGTGTTGGCGAATTCCGGACTAAATCTGTGAACAAAGGGTCATCATGCCCCCGGTCAACTACTTGTCGATCTACCTGCTCGGGGTGATCGGGTCTTTTGCTGCCACGGTGGGCGGCGTGGTCTTTTGCTACAACGGCATGTCTGCCGCGAGCTACCTGACTTACAAGGGAATGCAGACCACAACCTACTTCTTCGACAAGACCCGCTACGATCTCTACTTCAACGGCTTGGTGTACTGCACGGCGTTTGCCATCGCCTTGATGATGTTCCTCATGGTGATCATGATTCCTAGCCCGAATCAGATTCAGCGCCGCATGGCGGCGACTCCGTTCGCGGGTGGTGCGCCGCAGGCGGGTGCACCGCCAGTTCAGGCGGCACCCGCCGCAGCGGAAGCTCCGGAAATCGATCTGGCACCAGACCTGAGCTTGATGGAAGACGAGGATGACGAAGACTTTGAGGACGGCATCCAGATGACCGCGACGGACGATTCCGATGTCATCTATGGCACCGGAAGAATCACGGACGCCGCGCACCACAAGTTCATCTTGGAGAATACGGACAGCGCCGTTAAGTTCCTCATGCGCAAGGAACTCGACGGGCGACCGCTCAAGGCTGATCAGGAAGAAATCTATGAAGCTTGGCAGAAACGCGGACTCTCCCGAGGTCGGTTGCGCAAGCACATCTTCAAGATCATGGGTTGGGACAACATCCCCGACATCCCGATCCACGAAATCGTCAGTCAGGTCAAGAGCAAGGCGTATGAGGCCACCCACTCCGAATCGTAATGTCCGCTAGCGAATTCTTCACTGGAACCCCAACCTACCTCTGCGATCCCAAGCTCGCAGAGGCTTTCCAGATCGCCCGTCTGCTGGAAAAGCCCCTGCTGCTTGAAGGCGAACCCGGAACGGGCAAAACCAAACTCGCGCAAGCATTCGCAGCACATCTGGGCCACTCCATCTTTGAGGTGCCCGTCACGTCCGAGAGCAAGGTTTCCCAACTCGTTTCGCGCTTTGACGAGGTGCAGCGGCTCATGGATGCGCAGGCAGCCATTGCCAACGCGCAGATGAAGCAGGCTGGGATTGACCAGCACATCGACACCGGAAATCGGCGTGTGGATCAGTTGGAGGATTACGTTCATCTTGGCCCGCTGGCCCAATCGTTTTCCACTCCGGGGTCGATCCTGCTGCTCGATGAGATTGACAAGGCACCAAGAGAATTGCCCAACAACCTGCTCTTCCTGCTTTCGGAGCGGCGCATCGTAGTTCCGGAAACCCAGCAGGTGATTGCTTGCGAACCGGGGCAGATGCCCACCATTGTCATCACCTCCAATCACGAACAGGACTTGCCCGCGCCCTTCATCCGGCGTTGCATCTACATGTACATCGAGTTCCCCAGCCCGGAACGGATGCGCGAGATCGTGCGGATGCATCACCCCGGTGCCGGGGAGACGATGGTGCAGGCCGCCATTGAGATCTTCTACCAGCTCCGGGAACTGGACCTCACGCGCAAGCCTTCCACGGGCGAGATTCTCGACTGGATCGCTTACCTCGTGCGCTCCGGCATCACCGACCTCGATGCCATCCGTCGCTTGCAAGGAGCGCAAACGCTCGTCAAACACCGCGATGACCGGGAGTTGCTCCGGCTCATTCAAGAACGCGGCATCGAAGACGCCAAGGGACGCCGGAAGCATTCCTGGTGACCCTTTTCCTGACATGACCCTTCTCCTGCTTCTGCTGGCGGCGTTTCTGCTGGGCAGCATTCCCTTTGGACTCATTGTAGGAAAGTTGTTGCTGGGTATTGATGTCCGGGAATCCGGAAGCGGAAACATCGGCATGACGAATGTCATGCGTGTCGGAGGCAAGCTTCCGGGGGCGTTGACGTTCCTCCTTGATTTCGGCAAGGGCAGCTTCGCGGTCTGGTTGGCACAACTCTGGCCTGCTGGCGAGACCGACGCACCCATTTGGCAGGTCAGCCTTGTTGCTGTCACCACAGTCTGCGGACACATCTTCTCGGTGTTCCTGCGCTTCAAGGGCGGCAAGGGCATTTCCACCTTGTTCGGAGTGCTGGCGGTGCTGAACCTGCCTGTTGGGCTGGGGGCGGCAGCGGTTTGGCTAGGCCTCTTTGCCGCCAAGCGCATTTCCAGCCTATCTGCCATCACGATGCTGGCAACGCTCCCTGTTTGGTTTCTGTTGATCCCCTGGTTTCAGGGAAATTCGGTGACTTGGTCGCAGTTCGGAATGTTTTGTGCGCTTGATGTGTTGCTTCTTTACAAACATCGTGACAACATAGCCCGATTGCACACAGGACAGGAAGCCAAGCTTAAAGCTCCCAACTCCACACCATCAGAGTCTTCGACATGAGTGTTTTCAAGCCACTAGAGGTGTTCTTTGGGGAACACATGTTCAAGAACGCGATGGGCCTCACGGTCGTCGCGTTTGTGGCTTGGATCGCCCACCGCCAAGGTATCGGCGGAGCCGCCCATGTGCTGTGGACCTCCCTGATTGTCCTCTCGTCGCTGGTCATCTGGCGGGCCGGGGATTTCTTCGCGCCGGCGTCCTCGTTCATCCAGAAGCACCACAACCTGCCACAGTCGATCAAGGCCGCAGTGATTGACGCCGTGGCCAGTTCCTTCCCGGAATTCTGCGTCGCGGTCATCGCCACCATCCAGCTTGGCAAAGCCGAAGTGGGAGTTTCAACAATCATCGGCTCCGCGCTCTATAACGTTCTTGTCATCCCCGCCGCTGCTGGACTGGTGGCCACGTCTCCGATGAAGATCGGCAAAGAGGTGGTCTGGCGCGACAATGTCTTCTACCTTGCCGTCGTCGCCCTGCTCTATGTTATGCTGACGCAGTTTGCAGAGCTTCAGCCTTCCGGAGAACCCCAGACCTTCTGGGGACTCGGCGCCGCCCTCATCTTCTTGGGTGCGTACCTGCTCTACGTCTTCTGGCTCCAACACGATTACCGGAAGTACCAGCGCGAGCATGTGGGAGAGCCGGAGCCGGAAAGCGACGATGAGGAAGACGAGGATCTCATCAAGATCACCTCGGAAGGACGGGCGTGGATGTGGATTGCAGGAATGATGATCCTGATGGGCCTCAGCACGGAAGTACTCGTGACCTCCGCCATCGCCCTTGGCGACCTGCTTGACATCAGTCCGGTGGTCATGGGCTTTGTCATCATCGCGGCAGGCACCTCGGTTCCGGACACGGCACTTTCGGTCATCAGCGCCCAGCGCGGCAACTACGACGCGGCGATTTCCAACGTCTTTGGCAGCAACATTTTCGACATCTGCATCTGTCTCAGTGTCCCTGTCCTCCTCGCCTTGCCGATGAGTGGCGCAACGCTGATTGACCTCCAGCAGGTCGAACTCGTCTGGGCCTTGATCGCCGCAACGCTACTCGCGTTCTACTTCTTCTGGAGCAACAACTACACGCTCGGCAAGGCGAAGGCCGGAACCATGGGCCTAATCTACCTGATGATCGTGGTGTACGTCGTCGCCTCCGGTGCTTGAGGAGACGAGCGGCAGCGCATGGCGTCCGGAAGCGTTTCAGCCGCAGCACAGGCGGCTCCTTGCCTTGTTTCTTACCCGACCGCTCGGCTGAGTTGTTCTCTCAGTGAAAAGTTTGATTGACCCGGGGGTTATTCCACCGGAGGCAGGATGATGACCTCAACGCGGTTGTTGCGTCGGCGCTGGGTGGGGGATTCGTTGCTGAACTTGGGACGGGTTTGGCCGAAGCCCTTGACGGTGAGCTTCTTGGGATCCATGCCGTTGTCGATGAAGAAGCGGGCCACCCGCGACGCTCTGGCTCCGGACAGTTCCCAAGAGGAACCCCATTTCTGCACAGGTTGGTTGTCGGTGTGGCCTTCGACCTGAAGGCGGTTGGGCAAGAGGAAGACCAGACGCGAGAAACGCGCCATTTCCTTGGTGGCTTCCGGAGTCAATTTGGCGGATCCCGGCTCAAACGTCGCACTGGCGGCAAAGGAGACCACCACTCCCTTTTCCTCAACCGTCACCCGCGTGTCGTCCCCAAGCTCGGTCTGCTCCACTTCCTTGGAAATTTGCTCGACCACGGAATCTCGGCCTTCCTGCATGAATGGAGAACCCGGAGGGAGCGGCTTGAAGCTCTCGGCAACGGCCTTGAACTTCCGGGTCTCGTACACGCACGACGCGAAGAGCAGAATGAAGAAGCAGAGCAGAAGGGTGACCAGATCGCCGTAGGTGAAGATCCATTCCTGATCGAACGGCACACAGACTTCACAATCTTCCTCGTCAATCAGTTGGCCCATAGGCTCCGCTCAGGATGGTGCGTGGAATCAGCGTGTCTGGTCTTCCGGAAGCAGGACGATCTCCACCCGCCGGTTGAGGCTGCGCTTGTACGGAGTGTCCGCATGGAACCGGGGCCGAGAGTCTCCGAACCCGGCAATCTGGATACGCTTGGCCGGAATCTCCTTGGTTTCCAGATAAGCGGCGATCACACTGGCGCGGGCAACAGACATCTCCCAGCTTGAGGGGTATTTCGGGTTGGTGTCGGATGAGTCCGTGTGTCCGGAGATGAGGATGTCGTTCTGCATCACTCCAATGATTGCCAGAGTTCCATCAATCACCTGCTTGATTTCTTGCTTCAACTCGGTGGAGCCTTGGTCGAACGCGACAACCTTGTTGAACGCAACCTCCACCCCACCCTTTGAGGCCCGGACGGTGACATCGTCCGGCATCTCAACCTGCTCCAAGTCTTGCTTGATTTTATCCTGCTGGGAACTGCGACCTTTGAAGACGAAGGGGCTTCCGGGAGGCTGGGACTTGAAGCTTTCAGAAACCTGAATGAGCTTATTCACGTCTGTCCGGCACATCGAGAAGAGCAGGATGAAGAAGCAGAGCAAGAGGGTGACCAGATCGCCGTAGGTGAAGATCCACTCCTGCTCGAACGGCACACAAACCTCACAGTCCTCCTCGTCAATTAGCTGGCCCATGTCGGCTCCAACTCTAGTGGATCAACCGCCGCCTTCACCGCCGCCGCCCTCGAACTTGAGGGCTTCGTACATCTTCTTCTTGTCCGGTGGCAAGTAGTTCATGAGGTCGCTTTCGATAAAGTCTGGACGCTGCCCGCCTTCAATGTAGAGGACACCGTCCTTGATCATTTCCATGAGAACCTTCTCATCAGCTGCATACTGGGAGAGCTTAGTTTTGGCTGGAGAGAAGATGGTGTTAGCAAACAGCGAACCGTAAAAGGTTGTAATCAATGCAACGGCCATGGCTGGTCCGATCGCGGAAGGGTCATCGAGGTTTTGCAGGAGCAGGACCAGTCCAACCAGTGTCCCCAGCATCCCCCATGCAGGGCACAGAGAGGCCATTGTTCCAACTACGTTTATTTCGGTATCCTTCCCAGCCATCGTGTATTTCATCTCGTGCGCCATCATGTCGTTGATGTTCTCGCGTTCCACACGGTCCACCACCAACCGAAGCCCGCCTCGCAGGTAGAGGTTTTCGATGCTGGGCAGGGCGTCCTCAATGGCGAGGATGTTCTTGCGGGCAATCTTGGCAACGTCCACAATCAGAGTCAGGGTTTCCACCATCTGCACCGTGCTAGTCTTCCAAGATTTCCCAACATAGCCGAACTGCCCTTTGGCATCTCCCATCGGGTGGGCGATGAGGGTGGAGGCAATGGTGCCTCCAAAGACGATCAGCAAGGAAGGGGCGTCAACAAAGTAGCCGAGGTTCCCCAGCTTGAGCTGAAAGGTGGTGAAATCAAAGGCCATGGCCATCAGCAACATCAGCCAGGCCAAAATTGTTCCAATGAGTGTTCCTTGTTCCATCTGTGTTCCTAGTGAGCAATGGCGTGATCAGACATACCTCTGAGTTCTGGAGGCAAGCAATATCCGTGACATTCCCGTAGAGCATACCGCAATCCGGGCAGAAACGCCAAACCCTGCTTGACGCTCACGCAGGCAGCGCGAACAAGCGCCTCGCGTTTTCGGCGGTTTGTGCGGCGAGTTGCACGACCGGAACTCCCAAATCTTCGGCAAGAAAC
>PBTB01000024.1 GCA_002726945.1 Deltaproteobacteria bacterium
CGGAGTCACGGCCTGTCACAACCTGCTGGCGATGAAACACGCCGGACTGGCAGCAGGGCGGCTCTATCCGGGTTCGTGGAGCGAGTGGGTCACCGATCCAAAACGACTGGTTGCCACTGGAGCGGCTTAGGTGATTTCTTTCCCGATTTTCAGAGGAACAACACTCAAGAGGGAGACCATCGAAACATGGGTATTCAATAAATGACATTTAATCTCAGACGCCCGTGTATTTTTCGGCCAAGCACTCACTATAATCCAAAGTCCATGTCCTGAAGGTCGGCGTACTCGGAACTGATCACCTCGCTGGAGGGCTGGACTTGGCCGATGAACTCGTCGAGCGGGCCTCCGGGAATCAAGGTGAGCGTTTCCATTTCGTAGCGCCAGCGTCGCACTGCCCCCCACGGTTGCAGCAGCCCCAGTGTGAGGACGGTCAGCAGCGTGTTGCTGATGAGAATCCACGCGAGCCGGATTCCGGAAAGCCGGGATTTGAAGCTGTGGACCTTGGCGAGCTTGAGATCCCCGAACACCACGTTGCGGGCGATGGCGCGGTAGCAGAAGAGTCCAAGGTAGAAAACGATGACAACGACTCCGGGGAGAAACTGAAGCAACAGGACCCAATCCTGGGGGGCTTCTTCAATCATCCCAACTGTGAGCATCTCTAAACCCATCGTGACACTCACCAGCAAACCGATCAGAACCAGCATGGTCAGCACCATGATGCCGAAGGCGATGAACAAGCCCCGGTAGAGGGCGGCAAGGGGTGGGTCCGTCTCAAGCTCTGAGGTCCCATAGTGGTAGCTTGAGGCCAAGTAGCGGGCACTGTAGCGCGTGGCAAACGGAGCCAGCAAGCCCAGCGAAATCATGGCCAGAAAAGGGAAGATGAGGAACGCGACAAAGCCTTTGCCGTAGCTGCCCTGAAAGTCAAAGTGTACGTTCCGGAAGCTTGTCATGCGAGCGTTGAAGCGCAGGCTGCGGTTGGCGACCCACGGCAGCAGCAGGAGCAGGGCCAGCGTGGTCAACCCTCCGAGGATGGGAGCAAGCCAAGAGATGACATTGAGAATAATCAGCACCCCCACAGCAACCAAACGCCCCTTGAGAATCGCCATGGGGTTGGCATGGTATTCAAAGCGGTGCCCGCCAATCGTGGTGTATCCCAAGAAAAAGCGCAGGCGCCGCACCTTCGCCCACGCGGAATAAATGCCCAGCGTGATCACGCTCAGCAGCAGGTTCACCAGCCAGATGCCGAAATACTCCCCGGCACTGCCCTCGAACTGGAAGGGTTGCGGTGGAGAGGTTGGCAAACTTGGAACTTCTGGAACGGTTGGCGTGGCAGGCTCCGGAGGCTTATCCTTGCTGTTGTCCGCTGACGTCTGCTTGGAGCTTGGAGGTTCATTTGCTTTGGGCGGAAGCTCTGGTTCTTCGGGATGTGGTGTCTCGTTTGCCATGATTCTGTCTCTGCCGAGATTGGCTTCAAAACAACGGAGCGCAGAGAGTATTATACAAGGGTACCCGAAGCTTTAGGGGAGAGCAACATCGGTGACTCCTTCATGAAAAAATTCTGTTAAAGCAAAGACCGGTTTCTGCCGATAAGGTGTTCAGAAGACCTTACGGAGGATCCAATGCTTCACTCACGATTCCTGATCTTGTTGCTCGTGCTGCCGGTGGTTGTCGGCAGTTGCGCGGAATTTGAAGAACTTGCCACTGGACAAGGAGCCGCTCGCGCTTCCTGTGCGAATCCGATGATCAACCGGGCGATCCGGCACTACGAGGAGGCCAAAACCGGGCTGGCCCTCTACTACGAGGAGCAGAATGACAACCGACTCTTCCAGGCGTATTACGCGAGTGCGGATTCCGTGATGACGGCCCGCAGGGTTGGCAAGTGCTGGGACCGCCGCGCTTCGCACAAGATCGCCTACGACAACCTCAAGGAACTCAACCTGGAGGTGCGCAAGATCATCCGCCGCAACATGCCGGATGCGGAAACCGCCGGGCTGGTGGCACTCTACCGCGACCAGTACGAGAAAGTGGTACAGCGCCGCGACTGATTAATCCGGAGGGAGGCTGGGCGGTACCGATGCTGTTGCTTTCCTGCGTTGGTGGTCATTGGGAGCGGTGAGTCTCTGGAGCAACCTCTTCAAGACTTGGGGGCCGGGACCGCAACACTTCCTCTACATCACCCTTGTCTTTAGTTTCTCGCTCGTGTTTTCTGCGCTTGCCCTTGTGTTCTGGAAGCGCCCCGTGCCTCGGAAATCCTTCCCTGGGGGCAAGTGCTGGGGATCACCAACTGCCTTGTGATTGTGGGGCTGTTAGGTGGCCTTGTGCAGCGAAATCTTTGGACGCAACTCGCGGACAAGGCCCGTCCTGCGATCACTCAAAGGTATCGTGAGTGCCACGATAGATCTGCACAAAACGCGGCAGGTAGGTGAGCAGAATATATAGTTCGAAAGCTCCAGAAACAAGCAGGACAGGCAGGATCACCGAATCGTAGGGTAAATCGGTGTAGCCGGAATCCTCCAGCCAGAGCCGCACGAAACCGTAGCCGAGGATGGAAAAATTGAGCGTGGTGCCCCACTTCGGAATCCATTTCGGAGCAACCTTGAAGGCAATCTTCTTCCACCACAGCAGCACCGGAATCGAGGCAAGCTGGGTAAGGTCTCGGACAAAAATTAGTGAAACGTACCATCCGGGAACGCCCTCGACCGCAAACAAGTAACCAAACATCGCCAGCGCCACCAGCTTGTCGGCCACCGGATCAAGGATCATGCCAGCCTGCGTGACGACCCCCAGTTTGCGGGCAAGCCTCCCGTCGAGGAAATCCGTCAAAAACACCCAGCCCGCGAGCAGGAATCCGGCGGTGAACGAGTGCTGGTGAATCAGCAGCAGCACCGCTGGAATCAGCAGGATGCGCGAAAGCGTGAGCAGGTTGGGGAGGTTCAGGGGCATGGCCGAATTCACACGAGGATCTTTTCACCTAATTTGCGGACCTCCTCATTGGAACGACGATCCGGACGCGGCGGAATCGTGATGCCTCTGGCGCAGGCGGGGCGTTCCTCCAAGGCGTCCATCCACCGCTGGAGATTCGTCAAGCCCTCGACCTCCACTCCCGCCCACTTGTGGATCCGTACCCACGGCCAGGTGGCGATGTCCGCGATCGAGTACTCCTCCGCCAAAAACTTCCGATCGGCCAGCCGGATGTCCAGCACTTCATAAAGCCGCCGCACCTCGCGCTGGTAGCGGTCAATGGCGTAGGAGTTTTTTTCTGGAGCATAGCGGAAGAAGACGTGCGCTTGTCCCTGCATCGGTCCCACTCCCCCCATCTGGAACATCAGCCACTGGATCGCTTCAGAACGCTGCCTGGGATCAGCGGGCAGCAGTTGCCCGGATTTCTCTGCAAGGTAGATGAGGATGGCCCCGGATTCGATCACTGTAAAGTCGTCGTTATCGTGATCGATGAGAGCCGGGATGCGCCCGTTCGGGTTGATCGCAAGGAACTCCGGCTGCTTCTGCTCCAGGCTTGCCAAGTTGAAGACCACGGTTTCGTAGGGCAGGCCGATTTCCTCCAGCATGATGGAAACCTTGTGGCCGTTGGGCGTGGGTGCGGTGTAAAGGGTGAGCATTCAAATATCCTTAGAGCCTGAGAGGGTTTAGCCTGCGAGATTCCGGACGCTAAGGTGATTTATTGGAAAATGTACCTGACCGGATTTTTTTGGAGCTTCAAGGCATCGCAAAAGGCACATGGCCTGCTATGTAAATTGGAGCGGTAACGCTAAAATCCATGACCGGGTTTTGGCGGGGGTACGCTTGGAGTCCGGCCTTCGGTTAGCTTGGGTCTATGTGATGTTCCCACCGATCACGGGCATCCGGCTCGTAGCAGGCGTGTGGCCCACGCCCCAGGCCTCAGCACAGGAAGCGTTGGGCATCAGAAGGAAAGCGTGTAGGCTAGAGTTGCCCCGGAGGTGGGAGACCATTTCCAGGAGAGAAAGCCACTGGAGCGACCCTCGGCACGCAGGGCGTCCACAGTGTCGCGGCCTTCAACGTAGCGATAACCACTGTAAATGGCGCCACCTCCCAAAATCCAAGGCAGGTACTGGTCGATTCCAGAGCCAATTTTGATGATGCCACTGGCCGACAGCAAGGCTCCCCCGATGGTGCCGATGGTGGCGATCATCCAGAATTCTTCGTTCTCCTGAGCCGCAGCATATTTTCTGGCCCAGCGGTTTTCGCCAGTGTCCTCCTGCACAAGCTGAGGCACCAGCTTCAGGGGTTTTGTGCGGGGGGCAAGGCGCTTTTGGGTGTCGAGTTCCTTGCGGGTTTGCGCGATCAGGGCGATCTGCTTGTTCTTGTTCACATAGGTCCGGATCTGATCGCCCACCAGCACCGACGACCGCCTCTGGATGAGGTGGATTTCCGAGGACATATCGTTCACGCGGATGGCTTCGGCAATGGCGATGTTCTCGAAATTGAGCTCCAGGGGTTGTCCCTCCAGCGTGGAGGTCGCGGTGGTTGGGCGAAACACCACCAACCGGTTGCCGACCTTGAGTCCATGCGCCCGGCCGAGGTCCACCGTGATGGTGGAGGCATTGAGCTTGAGGACATAACCGTGCAGTTGTGTGTTGTGTGAAATGCGCAACGCCATTTGGAAAAGAGAGTCGTGGAGCCGGGCATCCGTGAAGCGCACCTCATCATCGTAGTCGGTTCCAATGGTCAACACGTCCACGATCTTGGCGCTCAGCACCAAGCCCTGCACCTCGTTGCCGTTTTCATCCAGAATCGTCTCCGCCCGCACACTGCCCACCAAAACCTTGTCGGCGTTGAAGAGCTTGCCGATCAAAACCCCGCAGGCGATGTCGTGGCAGTCCGCCAAGGTGGGGTCGCGCTCCTGAATCTGCGCGTTCCACTCTGAGGGGCCGACGACGGTGAAGTGGTTGGTGTTGAAGAGGTTGAGTTGGAGGGCGCGGCCTATCTTCTCGGCGGCGGTCTCCGTCAGATCATAGGGCAGTAGCGTGAGCAGCAGCACCTTGACGCGCCCATCCTCGCTGAAGCCACTGACAAGCTGATTGTCGTAGTTGAAGGTGTTGCCCTGAAGAAAGTCGGATTGTGCGGTCGCCGTGAAGGAGGTGAACAGGAAGGTGAGCGCAGTGATGAGTTGGAGCCCGAAACGGTTCATCCCTGAAAGTCTATGGCAAGCGTCAATTGTTGCGGCGGTCTCAAGCCTCCGAAGCCCATCCCCGGATTCCACAGCCAAGCAAGAAAAAGACCAAAGGTCCGGAGGCAAGAGCAGGTTTGAATCCGTCTAGAAACACCGCCTGCCCGCGCAAAACCTTGGAGGAGTCCGGAGGCATTTTGTGCCTGAAGCGGGGAATGGCCGGGGTTTTGGAAATTTCGGCTTGAAGAAAACGACATTCAGAGCTACTTTGAAAAGTTTGCAGTTTACGAAACGCCTCACTCTTTTCAACCCCGACATGGCCAAATCGCCCACCCAATCCCGCGCCCCTGCGTCGGAGAACCTTCCCCGCAAGCTTCTGCTCCAGCCGGATCGCTTTGAGCAGGCCCTCTACCAGATTGCCGATCAAGCTTACCGCAAACGCAAGCAAGTCACCATTGCTGCCGTGTCCGTGGCCGTCCTCGTGGTGGCCCTCTGGGGATGGTGGGAGTATTCCAAGCGGCAGGGTATTGCACGGGCGGAGCTCTACTTCGCTGCTCGGCAACCCTTCAGCAACGCCAGCCTCGGCGAGCAGAAACGACTGCGGCAGGGCATTGCCGGGCTGGAGCATTTTCTGGAGGAGGTTCCGAATGTCGCACTGAGTGTCCTGGCCCTGCTGGAATTGGGAGCATCCCACGCTCGCTTGCAAAACTGGGAGGACGCACTCCAAATCTGGCAGCGGGTGCTGTCGCATCCGCAGAGTTCCCCGGAACAACACCACACCGCCCGGCTGGCCAGAGCCATAGCACTCGGAGAACTGCAACGCTGGGATGAAGCCGAGCAGCAGCTTGCCGCGATCAGTGATCCGGAATTCGATGGATTGCGCACCAAACTCCGCTCCCAACTTGCCCTGCGTCAAGGTGACAAAGCCAGAGCGGCAGAACTGCTCCGGAAGCTGGCTGCTGCCTCCGCGAACTCTCCCTTTAAGAACGATGCCGAGGTGCAGCTTCTGCGCCTTGGACTCTAACAACCCACCCACCCCCGCAAGGTCCACATGAGCCAAGATTACCTGAAACTGATTGAGGAACACCGTAAGGAATCCACGATCAACCTCTTCGAGAAGGTGCTGATCACCGCCCAGCGGGCGAAATCACTCTATGAACTGGACGAACCCGCCAAGGCTGCACTGCCCCACAAGCCTACCTTCCAGGCGATTCTGGAGACCAACGAAGGCAGCATCGTTCCCCTCCGTGAAGCCCAGACTCCGGGGGCGTCTAAAAAGGTGAAATCCGCAGAATCGTCCTGATTCCCGGCATCCGCTCCTTCTCCTTTTGTCCTGACCATGCAAACCACGCTGCCGGCTCCTCTGGTCACGCTTGGCCTGATCCTGCGGCGCTTGCTGGCGACCTCGCAGTCCCTCCAAGCCGCAGTCATCGTTTTCACCGGCATCCTCCTCGCCGACCGGCTGTTCACATGGTTTATCTTTCCCGCCTACAAGGATTTTCTGGAAACGCGGTTTTCGGTCACTTGGGAACTGATCGACACTGCCTTCGCCCCCGTTGTCTGGGTGGTGTTCACGGGCTTGGTGCTGGGGAGCCTGACGGTGGTGATCACCTTTGCCGCCCAGAGCGTTCCCAAGCTCATCGACCTCTACATGTCCCACTGGATGAGCCTGCTCTATGTCTGGTGGTGCATCGGCTGCACGATCCACGACCTCAGCATCAAGATTATTGCCGAATCCGGCATCCCGTTGGTGCCGAGCTTCATCTTCAATTACCACGTCCTGCTGCCGTTGTTCTTGCTCAGCATCTTCCCGTTCATCATGGTCATCCTGATCTCGACAAAGACCAGCCGAGTGATCCAGTCGTTATTGCACGGGGCGGACAAGACGCTGGAAAAGCTCAGCAAGTTGGGTCCGGACGCCAAGTTGCCGGAATCCCTTCATGGCAGTCGTCAGTATTTTTTGTTTGAAGCACTCAATCAACTCGCGGATCTGCTCACCTACGTTCCGTACAAGGAATCCAAGGCGGAAGTCATTGAGGGCTTCGGCTGGCTGCTGGACCGCTATCTGGACTACAAGCCCAAGCTGCCGAACAAGTTTTTCAAGGTGCATCCACGTGTCCGGGAAGACATCTCCTTCCGCACCATGCAGGGGCAGCTTCCGGAGCTTGAGGAAGCCCACACCTTTTTCGAGCAAAAAGCCCTTGTGCTGTTGGGCAACGGCTACATCACCTTTCTGGAAACCGGCCAGTTCGACCTCTCCACTCTTTGTGCTGAGCAACTCAACAAGCTGGGAAAGCGGGCACTGGAAGTCGGGGACGAGCCGCTGATCGAAGTGGTCACGATCCGCTTCAACACCAACGTCCGCTTCGGCATCAAGCACGGGCAGACGAATAACGAACCACGCAACCTCTACAACCTCGTTTTCCACTACGGAGAGTTCGTGCGGCATCTCGTTGAACACAACGCCCAGACCCGTGTCAAAACCTGCTTCGGCCACTTTGTCTTTTACGGACAGAACTGCTTCAACGCCTGCACCCAGGCTCCTGCGCTCGCGTTCATCCTTGATGTCATTGCAGTGGAGATGAACAAGGCACTGATCCTCATGCACCAAAAGCAGTGGGATGCGGAGTTTTTTCAGGAACGTTTCAAACAGTTCTTGATGCTCGACAATTTTCAGAACGTGGACCGTGATTTTGCCGTCAATTTCTTCAGCAAGAATGTTGGTGTGCGTCTCATGCACATTGGTCTCGCGCTCCACTTCCTCAACAAGGGAGAGGAGGAAAAAGCCCATCAGGTCGCCAAGGACACGATGCAGGACTACCAGTTGCTTGGCCCCGATCTCTTCAACAAGACGATGGGGATGATTTTTGCGAGGCTGAAGTTTGCCGGACCCACCTTTTGGGAGGACACCGACCGGGGCAACCTCAACATGTACTACACCCCGCATCCACAACACATCGAGCGTTTTCAGGAACTCCAGCAGGAGTACATGAGCGAACTGACGATCCCGATGAAGGTCGCCTGAGTTTTGCGCCCAAAAAGGTTTTGGACCGGGGAACTGCAATGGTTTCCATTTTACCCGTGACTCCCGCTTCCGGAAGGGGGCAAGGGGCATGAACCATCAACAGAACTAGCAAGAACAGGAGAAAGATGGCAGCAGTCGAAGAGTTGAAAAAACAGCGAGCCGCCGCCTTGGACGCCACGGCAGGTGCCCCACCCCCTCGAACCGTCAACCCGTTTTTCGGGGTTGGGCCCATCACCAACATGCTGGCGGATGAGGTGGAGCGCCGCCTCTACCGCTTCGAGTTCGAGGCGTGGCTGGAAGCAAACTACCCCAAGGTGGACGACACCGGAAAACGTATAGGCCCGGTCACGGCAGGCGAACTGGATCGCTGCATGCACCGGGGCTACCCGGCGGACAAGGTGGTTGCCGACATGATGCGCGAAATCCATCGCTATTTCGGCTTCTCCAAGCAAAACGTCATGGCCGTGGGACTGGGAGGTGGTCACAGCGGTTTTACCGTCGCGGTGCTGCATCTGCTGAACAGCAGCAGTGCTTGCCACGTCTTTGTTGATACGCCCAAGCCGGAAACCGACGCCGCGCAAAGCGGCGGCGCGTTCCGGCAGTCATGGGGAGTGCAACTCCTTGAACTCCAGAGGTTCACGAAAAACGGGGACGAGGGCCGGGTGCATTTCAGTAGAGACGAGGGGCAGATTCCGGCTGCGGAGGCAATGGAAGGCATGGGCATCAAGCTGTTTGTAGGCGTCGGACTTGAAACCACTGGAGCGATGACCTACAATGAACAGGATATCCGCAACCTGCTGGCTTGGCTCAACCGGAACCCGAACGAGTATCACGCCGTGATTGACGCCGCTTCTGTACTCGGCGCCATGCCTTGGACGGAAGACCTGGTTCAGCAGGTGATGAGCAAGTGCTGCCTGTTCATGCCCGTCCAGAAGGCCATCGGCGGCACTGCGGGGTACTTCATCGTTTCTCTCACTCCAGAGGCCCGGAGCTTGGTGGAGCAAAACGTCAACGACCCCTCGTGGTCGATTCCCCGACAGCTCAAGCTTGCGATTCCGGAGAATGCGAAGCTGCCGATTTCCAGCAAGAAAACCACAGCGCTGGGGCCGTTCTATGACCCTGCACAGGACAAGATGCTCGGCGGCATCATCAACACCTTCAGCGCCATCGCCTTTGCAGAAACCACCTTTGGTCTGCTCCAGATGGAGAAAAAGGTCGGTTCGGTGCGCCAAATGAATCAGCGCTCGGTGGCCAACCGCCAGTTCGTTTCCGCTTGGGCGGCGCACAGCGTCCTCTTTGAGATGAGCCCCGAGGATGAATCACGGCGCGGCGCGGCGGTAACGCTCTTGAAAGTGAACGATCCGGACATCACCGACGCGGACACTCACGGCAACATCATCGCCAAGGCCAAGCAACTGCTGGGTTTCGAGGGTTTGACTCACCCGAACGGCGAGTACGAACCGGGGCTGGATGTGGCCCGCTACGTCAACGCCTTTCCAGGAACGCCGGGCGACTTCCGGCTGTGGACCGGTGGGGCGCGTCCGGAGTCCGACATCGCTGCGGTTTTGGACAATCTGGAGTACTGCTACCAGCGGGCGAAGGTCGTGGTTCTTGAAGAGCAACTGGCCCCGCAAGGCGTGACCTTCAAGGCCTCTGTCAGCAGAGATGCTCCTGCACGGAAGGACGATCCCAACCGGGTGTACAAGGTGCTGATTGCCGACATGGTGGGATGCAAGTTCGCTGCGAACGGCAAGCCCGATTACAGTACAGTGCAGACCTGCATTGAGGAAAAGGGCGGCGTCTTCCACGATGGCCCCATCGTCGAAGGCGAAACACTGTCCCCCGGAATCCACTTCTTCTACCAGCCGGATTTGAGCCGGGATGATGAGATCCTGCCCCAGACCGATCAAGGCCAGTACGATGCCCTGATCGCGGCGGCGACTTGCTTCCCCAAGGCGTCCGTGTTTAACGAAGGCGGAGTGCGGATTGGTGCGGGCACGGGTAACATGGGCAGTGATTCCTGGGGTCGTGGTAGCGGTGCTGGCGGCGTGGCTCCGTTGATGAACACTCCCAGCTTCAACAGCCGTGCAACAGCGCACATGGCTTTCAAAGGCTTGTTGAAGGCGGCTCCGGACCTAGATGTGGCCACGCTGCATCAGTGCATCATTGACCGCGATTTCGACACCAACAAGAACCTCAAGGAGTTCCCGATCGAGAAAATCGAGGGCAAGCGTATGGCGGTCATCGGCTTTGGCAACATTGGCCGCGAAATGGCACAAAGCGCCCACGCCTTCAATCTTGAGGTGGTGGTGCATGACGTCTCCTGGTGCAAGGAGTGGGCGGAGTCCGAGGGCTTCACCTACGCCGCATCCGTCAAGGAAGCCGCGCAAGGGGTTGATTTCATCACCATTCACACGGGCTTGGGGGCCCCCGATCCAAACACCGGGAAGTTTTCCAACGAGAACATCATTGACGGAGCAGTCCTGAACTCCCTCAACGATGGTGCGGTGGTCGTCAACTACGACCGGGGCGAGTTGATCAACGCTCAGGCGTTGGATGACGCGCTGGCCAGCGGCAAGGTACGCTACGCCGCCATTGATGCGGACATGTTCAAGCATCCGGAAACCGGGGCAATCACGGGTCCGATTGCACCCTACCTTGATTTGGAAAAGAAGTACCGGGGGCGCATGGAACTGCTGCCCCACGCAACCACGGACACCGAACACAGCTCTCGTGTGGAAGGGGCCAAGCAGGCGGTTGACCAGATCATGCGGGTGATCCAATACAAGGAAGTCGTCAACCTCAAAGGTGATTTGCCTGCAGGCTACACCGATGCCGGGGCGCAGACGGTGGATCGCGTGGGTTCGGTCTCGGCCCTGCGCTTGGCCGAAGCCGTTGCTGAGGATGATTTCCTCGCCAATGCCCGGAAGACTTCCGAGCGCTTGGCCGCCATTTGGGGCTCGCTTTCGGCCACCACTGATCCGGAGCGGCGTGCTGAGTTGCTAGAACGATACGGCTCCGAGTTGATTTTTGAGTCCAATCGCTATGCGACTCTGGTCGAGGGTTCCGGTTTGAAGGGGCCGTACCGGAAGTAACCCAACGAGGCACCTGCCAACTAGCACCAGCAACCGACAACCAGCAACCAATCGTCATGGAACTCACCCACCGCCCCCGGAGATTACGCCGCACGGGTCCGGTCCGCTCGCTGATCCGGGAGACCGAACTCTGCCCACAGCACCTCATCTATCCGATTTTCGTGACGAAGGGGGAACACGTTCGTGATCCGATCAACACCATGCCGGGGCAGTTCCGGCTTTCCATTGACGAGGTGGTGCAGGAATGCGAAATCCTGCTGAAGCTGGGGGTGGGCGCGGTCAACCTCTTCGGTTACTCTCCGGAGAAGGACGAGACCGGCAAGTTCGCCTGGGATACGGAGGGCTTGATCCCACGCTGTGTGCGGGCACTCAAGGTGGTGCATCCGGAGGTGTGCGTGCAGACGGACGTGGCGCTCGACCCCTACACCACACACGGTCATGACGGGCTGGTCTTCGGGGGCGAGATCGTCAACGACGAAACTGTTGAGGCGCTTTGCCAGATGGCGCTTTGCCACGCCGAAGCCGGGGCCGATTGGATTGCACCGTCAGACATGATGGACGGTCGCGTTGGAGCCATCCGGGAAGCGTTGGACGCGAATGGTTTTGCAAACACGGGCATCCTCGCCTATTCCGCCAAGTACGCCTCATGTTTTTATGGACCCTTCCGGGGGGCGCTCGGTTCGGCTCCAAAATCGGATGCGGCTCCAAAGGACAAGAAAACCTACCAAATGGACCCCGCGAATGTCCGGGAAGCTCTCAAGGAGGTCGCCTTGGACATTGAGGAAGGCGCGGACGTGGTGATGGTCAAACCTGCGCTGGCGTACCTTGACGTGATCCGTGCGGTCCGCGAGGAATTCGATGTGCCCGTGGCTGCTTACAACGTTTCCGGTGAGTACGCGATGGTTTGCGCCGCTGCGGAAAAGGGCTGGGTGGAGAAGGACCGTGCCCTGCTGGAAATACTGTTCAGTATTCGCCGCGCTGGGGCGGACATGATTCTTTCCTACTTCGCGAAGGACGCTGCCACGCTGCTGCGCGAACAGTACGGGAAATTCGCGTGAGCGAGTCCATCACCATCTGCAACGCCGAGGTCGTCCTTCCCGGAGGGATTCAGCGCACCGACGTGGTGGTGCAGGATGGTCGTATCGCCGCCATCGGTTCCGGATTGCCGGACACGGGGGGGGTCATCAACGCCGAGGGACTCACGCTGCTGCCCGGC
This sequence comes from Deltaproteobacteria bacterium, assembly GCA_002726945.1. Lineage (GTDB taxonomy): Bacteria > SAR324 > SAR324 > SAR324 > NAC60-12 > UBA8110. Next base: position 12,483 of record PBTB01000024.1, read on the forward strand.
GTGATCGACCCGCAGGTTCATTTCCGGGAACCGGGAGCGACGCACAAGGAGGATTTGCACTCCGGATCAATGGCTGCCGCAGCAGGGGGGGTGACGGCTTTTCTCGATATGCCCAACAACAAACCTGCGGTCATTACTCGCTCACGAATGGCCGAGAAAAAAGCGCGGGCTGCCGAGCAGTGTGTGGTCCACTACGGTTTTTTCATGGGGGCGACTCCGGACAATTTGGAGGAATTGAACGCCGTTGAGAATGTCTGTGGAATCAAAGTTTTCATGGGCGCGTCCACGGGTGATTTGCTGGTGGACGATCCCGTGGCACTGGAGCGCATCTTTGCGAATGGCACCCGCTTGATTGCTGTCCACGCTGAAGACGAAACCGTGATGCGCGACAATCAGGCACTGCTTGGGGAAGTTCAAGATATCCGCGCGCACCCGCGTATCCGGGATGAATCCGCAGCCTTGCGAGCAACCAAGCTCGCCACGCGGCTTTCCTTGAAGCATCAACGGCGCTTGCATGTGCTCCACCTCACTACTGAAGAAGAATGCGATTTGCTCCGGACTTTGCCTGCCGGACACCGCATTTCTGCCGAGGTCTGTCCCCAGCATTTCACACTAACGGCTCCGGAGTGTTATGAACGGCTCGGCACCCGTGCCCAAATGAACCCACCTCTGCGCACCCAGCGTCATGCAGACGCACTTTGGGCTGCACTCAAGGACGGCACACTCCAGTGCATCGCCACCGATCACGCTCCGCACACGCTGGAGGAAAAGGACCAACCTTACGGCAAGGCACCCTCCGGAATGCCCGGAGTCGAAACCTCGCTGCCCCTGCTGCTGGACCGTGCCAGCCGTGGATTTTGCACCCTTTCCGAAGTTGCCCGCTGGATGTCGGAAACTCCGGCGCGGCTCTACGGAATCCACAACAAGGGTCGCATCGAAGTTGGTTATGACGCAGATTTGGTGCTGGTCGATCCCTCCCTCAAGAAAACCGTTACCAACGGGGAGCTTTTCACCAAAAGCAACTGGTCGCCCTACCACGGCATGACCCTCCAGGGCTGGCCCGTACGTACCTTCGTCCTCGGTGAAACCGTCTTCCACAACGGCGAAGTCAACGACCAAATCCGGGGGCAGGAACTGCAATTCTCCGGGGTTTGATTGCCAAGACGGGTTTTGGTAGTCGTGGGCGCGCCCATTCACGCTAACTCTCCAAGCTCATCGCCTGAGAGGGAGGGCTGCTGCTCAAAGCATCCCTGCACCACTTGATCGAAATCAACAGCGGTTGCGGACAACACTGTACGCGCCCCCCCTTGCGGGTTTGTGCCATCCCCGGAATAATCAGGAGGGTTGCCGAACCCACACCCAAAGACCACTCCGATGCTCTTCAAGCTCTTCCTCGCCTTCACCATCATCCCAGCGGTCGAGTTGTACCTGCTCATCGAGATTGGCAGTCAGTTGGGGGCATTGCCGACCCTCGGCATCGTGCTGGGCACCGGTTTTTTGGGGGCGTATCTGGCAAGACTGGAAGGCCTGAACACCCTCCTGAGGGTGCGGGAAGCCGCACTGGAAGGACGTTCGCCTACGGATGATTTGCTGGACGGGGCGCTGATCGTGGCGGCAGGGCTGGTCCTGATCACGCCCGGTTTTCTCACTGACCTCACCGGTTTTCTCCTGCTCTTTCCGCTGACCCGCTACCCCATCCGGGAATGGCTCAAATCGCGCTTACGACGGCACTTTACGGGTGGCCCACCTCCGGACGATGATGTGATCATTCATAAGTAACCCTAGCTTGAAGCCTCGATTCCGGAAGGGGGAGGCACATTACCGGGTAGGTCAGGGTGCCTTCCGGGTAAACCTCCCCCTCCCGAAAGCAAGTCACCCGTCCGGGACCGTTGGCCCAGAAGCGGTGGGGATTCAGGGAGTGGCGGCCGTCCTTCACGAAAAAAACCCAGCCCCATGCCTTCCCCTTGTCCGGCCCTCGCGCCTTGCGGGCCAACTGAAAGTGCAAGTGTTCCATTCCAGCCCCGCACTTGGGGAGCGGCGGTCCCATTTCTGCGATTTGCTGTCCGCGTTCCACCTGTTCCCCAGAGACAACCAGCATTGTCCCCAAGTGCCCATAGAGCGCGAGCAGGCGGTTTCCGGATGCGTCCTGCCTGTGGTCGATGAGAATCGTCGGTCCCCAGCAGCTTTCCACCACGGCTTCGAGGACCACGCCATCGGTAGCCGCCAGAATCGGAGTCCCGGACTGCGCGTAGATGTCTAGGCCTTGGTGGCGTTGCGAACGGGTGCCGCCGCGAGCGCCGAGTCCGCTGTGGAAGTCCGAAATGATCACCGGAGCCTCCTTGGACATGACCACTGGAATATCGTGGGACACCTTCTCCTTGTCCCAAGCATGCACACGCCCATACTGGCCCTCGGTCGCCAGCGTCTGAAGGGCCTTGGAGCGGTGCAGCGCCGGAACTCCGCAGCTTGCCAGCAGTATTGCTGACAAGAGCAGAAGCAGTCCGTGATGCAAAGGTTTGTTGCGTTTCATCGATACCTCTGTAGGGAAATGAAAATGTTGGCTCAGGCTTCCGGTTGAACCACCGCGTCCGCCCAAGGTGAGGAGATTTCGGTGCCACCATAGTTCACGCCGTCTTCACGCTGAACAAGGCTTGGACACGCAAACGGAAGTGGAAAGGCCACCCGGTCGGTGGAGTGGACGGAGAATTTCCTGGCAAGCGCCTGCTGCGTGGCTTCAGGAAGCTTACGGTCGGCCATCACAACCTCACCACCGCTGACATCAATGCGCGGATGGTGGATGGCCTCATCAAGTGTCATGCCGTTGTCGAGCAGGAAGGAGATGAGTTGCAGCACGGCAGGCATGATCTTGCGGCCTCCGGACGCGCCCACGGCAAAGCCACCGCGCTTGTTGAGTCCGATGACCGGACAGGTGTTTGCCAATGCCCTTTTGCCGGGGGTCATTGAATTGGGATGTCCCGGTGCAGGATTGAACCACATCAGTCCATTGTTCATCAGAATTCCGGATTCCGGCAAAACGAACTTGCTGCCGAAGATGGAAAGCAGCGTCTGCGTAAGTGACACCATGCTGCCGTCTTTGTCGACCACGCAGAGGTGTGTGGTACAGGAGGTTCCACGTCCTCCCTCCACGTCACCCATGCGCTCCAGCCGTGCGGTATAGACCTCCTGCAAGACTTCCGCGATGGTCGTGAATGCGATCCCCGTCGGAGACGGCTCCGGAGCCAACCGTTGGGTCAGTTGGCCGAGGGCTTCCATCAAGGAGGGCCCTGCGTTCAACTCGGGAATCACCTGAATGTTGTTGCCGCGATAGTCTGCCGCCAGGGGCTCCAGCAATTGTGCTTCGTACTGACGCAGGTCTTCCAAGGAAATACAACCTCCTGCTTTGCGAATGTCAGCGACCATGGTGCGAGCCAACTCGCCTTCGTAAAACTCGCGGGGACCGTGCTTTGCCAAGTGCCGCAGGGTTTTCGCCAACTTCGGAAAGGGCTTGTGTAGCATGGTGGTGGGTGACCACGGAGGGATCGGTGCAAAGCCGTCCTTGAGAAACATCTCCCGGCTGGAGTGGTACCGATTCAGGATCGGGGTCGCCGTCCCGATCACCAGTGAGGCGAACCAATCAATGCGCATGCCCTCTTCCGCCAGGGCAGTCGCCGGGGCCAGCACCTCTTCCCATGAGCGTGTTCCAAAGCGCTCCAGCAGCACCCGCATGCCGTCCACCTGTCCGGGCACCGCAACCGCCGTCGGCCCCAGCGAGTTTCGGTCCTCCACCACCTCCGGCCAAGGAAACAGGTCCGAGGACAGTCCGCTTCCGGACAATGGGTACTCCGCCGGGTCCAGTTCCAGCGGCGAGATCATGCCGTAGTCAAGCGCGTGGACCGTGGCGTTGGGCGCATCGTGAACCATCAGGTGTCCGCCCCCGCCGATGCCGCTCATCCACGGTTCCAGAACGGACACCGCGAACGCGGTGGTCACGGCTGCGTCCATGGCATTGCCCCCTTCCGCAAGCACCTGTGCCCCAACCTGTGAGGCGATTTTATGCTGCGAGGCGACTATGCCGCCGCTGGAGGAAACAACGGGTTTGCGGATGACATGGGCATCACTGAAGTTGCTGGACATGAGTTTTCTAGGGTTGTATGGGCTGCGAAATGGGCCCCGATAGCCAGTCGTTCTTGCAACACCTGCTGCCAACAGNTGCGGACGTTGCCTTCATGTTGGTGCCAAGTGGGAGAATGNNGTACTGATGGTGAACCGGCAAGCGNAANCGCTGTGGCGAAATGGAGGACCACCAANGCAGCCCTCCATCTCAAAAGGAAACNANATGAATATCAAATGGCGGGTGTTATGAAGGCACCGCCCGCTGGCCCTGAGGCAATGCGGTTGGATGGGCTTGCGGTCCGAGTACGGACGCCCTTCACGGTTGACAGGACCACGATGATCTGCGGCAGACCCTGCACCACGATGGACATGATGGTCAACAAGAGGAGCAGAGGCTCTTGCTGAACCCAACAGACAACCAAGGCATGCGTTTCCTCGTGCCACAACTGGAGGCTGGCAAGAGCTGGAGACCTGAGTGGTGACGCCAAAGTCCATGGTCACACCACCCACGGGGCTCCCATGCGAATGCCACCTGCAATAGCGTCGGGTGACCGGCTAACGTGGTGCCAGGGGGTCACTGCGATCGACCAGCGGCAGCGTCACTGCCGCGCCGGCGAAGTGGGAGGCGAAAATGGCGCTGATCATCTCCATGGCGCGGCGGCCGCCGACGCCGCTACAGGGGTGCGGCTCGCCGTGCTCGATCGTGCGGATGAGCTGCTCGTAGACCGGCGCGATTGTCGCGGCCATATAGGACATCGTGGGGCGCTCGGGACGCGCCGGCAGAGCCACTGGCTGCCACGGAATGTTGTGTTTTTCGTCCTCTGGATAGGCCCCGCGCGCCACGTACACCTCATCGAAGGCGTTGCCGCATACACGCAGCCGGCCCTTGGGACCGCGCAGCTCGATAAGAACGCGGTCGCCTCTCTTTCGCCGCTCGCCCTGGCGACGCTCGCCGGCTATCTCGATGCGCGGCCCACTGTAGGGGTAGGTATCCGAGACGTAGCCCTCAGCCAGCATGACCGCTCCTGAATCGAAACGAAACACGGCGCCTAGCGAGTCGCCCACCACCCAACCGTTGTCGCCGAGGTGCAAGGGGTTTCCATAATCCACCATGCCCGAAGGCGTCCAATAGCCGCCGCGCTTGATGTCGTCGCGGCTGGCGTCGTTGCCATCGGTGAGGATGTGGGCAATGCAGTCGGTGGGGTTGCCGGCGATCTTGCACACCATATCGAAGACGTGGGTGCCCGTTACGCCCAGCTCCCAGCCGGCCGGACGGCTCTTGGTGAAGTTTGCCTTGATGGTCTGCAGTCGACCGATGGCTCCCTCGTCGAGCAGCGCCGCCGTCGTGGTTGCCCCCGGGCCCAACCGAAACTGGTGGTCGATGACGAGCTGCCGGCCGGCCTCCTCGAAATGGGCGACCATGGTGTCGGCCTCCGCCAGGCTGGCGGCCATCGGCTTCTCGCACACGACATGCGCGCCATGATCGGCGGCCAACAGCGACAGTGGTGCGTGGCCCGAGGCGTGGGTGACGATGGCGACGATATCGAGATCCTCCGTGCGGAACATTTCTGCCGGGTCTTCGTACAGCGTGACGCCGGGGAAATCCTGCGCGGCCCGCGCACGCGCCTCCGCTAGCTGATCGGCGACTGCGACCAGGCGGAGGGTCTCCAGCCCAGACATCACCTCCGCGTGACGGGTCCCGAGGTTGCCGTACCCGACCACGGCTCCACGATATGTGTGTTTTTTATTGATATGGATGATGGATAGTCCCCCTCTTGAGTGTTGGTGCCTGTCCTCCGCAAGATTCGCCCTCTAAAGTATTGGGATTTTGCAAAGAGACGGCGTTTTCCGGTGCGTTTCCCCCGGCTTACAGTTATTTCCCCCGATTTTCAGAGGAACAACACTCAAGGGGGAGACCATCCAGTTTGGAGTGTTCAAAAAAACGATTCATTGTCTCGAGGATTGGGCAATGAACCATAAGCCGACTCAGTCACTCCGGGATTGAAGCGCTGAATCCGCGTACTTAAAACCGACTCACTCGCCCGGAACTGGGTAATGAACCAGCAGCTGACTCACTCGCTCCGGGATTGGAGCAATGATAGGCGTGAGGTTATACCTGCCGCCCCGCATTGTCAATGCCAAAATGCATTTTTTCGGGATCGTTCAAATATTTGATATTAATATTATTTTTAATGAAATTGGGGTGCCTTCTGAGCAGGGATCACCGAAAAACAGGCTTGTTAACTTGTTGAGCGTCACCAATTCATCATCTGCCTTGAACTCCGCTCATTTCAAAAATCCCTCAAGTAAAGCAATAAGTGGCCGATAACGATCACAGGGGAAGTGTTCCCTGTAACTTAGGTGGATCAGTGTTTCCACCCGGACGTAGTTCAAATTGCTCGTTTTCGACTGATGAAATCAAGAATACTCAGACTGCTCGTTGCACTTGTTGCGATTGCCCTCTTGGGTGGGGTGGCGCCGTCTGTGGTCTCGGCGAAATCTCCAACAATCTGTAAGGAATACATCAGGAACGGTAACTACCGCGAACAAAAGACTCCTGGTTGTATTTCACGAAGCAAGTATGCTCAAAAATATCTTGCCCAGCAGAAATTAATGCAAAGTAAGCGGCTTTCTAAGGATATTGAACTGACTCTCAGTCTTCCGGATATTCGGGTACGGCAGATCACAGGTGTGAGCCTCTCAACGAATAAGCGTGTTCAAACCACACACTCCGGACAACAATCTTCAATAGGATGGCTAGGGTATGGGACAACAAGTACTCAAATAAGTATTGACTACACGAAGATCAAATATGAGCTGGCATACAAGACACGGGGGCTCAGTCTGATTTCCAGGTGGGAAAGTTGGATTGACAGTCTCTCTCTGGGTTATGGACTGGTCATTTCTGGAGAAGGGTCG
>PBTB01000025.1 GCA_002726945.1 Deltaproteobacteria bacterium
GTTATAGTGAAATCCGTTAAAAATCGAACACTATGATCTATAAAAATATTGTTTAATATCAATTTTTTGACTGTTTTTCCCCAGTCTAAATTTGTCCTAGAACTAGTAGCTTTTACTATAAAAGCACTGAGAAATTTTGGGTCCTCGGTAAAAAATGATCAAAATCATCGAGGAATTTTAGGCCCTCGGTGAAAAAAACAGACTCAACTCAACATGAGGGGAATCTCGTGAAATACTTTTCACAGGGGACTCATATTTGGAGCTTGCACACGCCTCAGCCTGCTATCGTTTGTCTCAATTGACCCGGGGGATAGATGTATTCCATTTTGTCTGGAGGCAGCAGTTCCTCCAGTTCCTCGGCAAGGTCCGGGGTGAAGCGGAGCGTGGTCGGCAGGTGAATGCACACCTCGACATCGGTGTTGGGAAACGCCTTGATTGCGACGCGACGCTCCCCGGAGTACTTCTGCAAGGTGCCGTTCAGCCGCCGATACTGCTCGTTGTCCAGCGCGCCCGGCGTGAGGTTCAGGATCAGTCGTTCGGCATGCTGCTCCCGGACCTCGTGCAGTCGTTGAATCGTGTCCGGGAGCAGTTCCGGTTCATCGTCCCGCAGTGAAATCCTGCCTTGGATCAGCACCGGATCGTCCTCTTCCAGCAAGGTTCCGCACTGCGCGTACACACGAGCATAAACCAGAATCTCCAGCGAACCCCGTAAATCCTCGAAGCGGATAATAGCGAATTTCTCGGAATCTCGGTTCAGCCGCACTGTGGTGTCCGTCACAATTCCGGCAAGTGCCACCTGCGACTGCTCCGGATGCGCCCCGTCCCGCACCTCGGAAGTCGTGGTGGTCAGGCACTGGATTTCGGACTGAAACCGGTTGAGGGGGTGTCCGGACACATAGCAGCCAAGNGCCGCCTTTTCATTCTTTAATTTTTCCTGCATCCGCCATTCCTTGAGGTCCGGGAACTCAAGGTGGGTTTCGGTGGCCTTGACCTCGGATTCGTCAAGCAGTTCAAAAAGCGAGTGCTGGTTTTCGATGTGGTTGCGTTGGTGTTCCTGTGCCAGATGCAGGGCTTCCTCGTAAACCGCCATCAGTTGGGCGCGGTTGCTGTGGATTGAATCGAAGGCCCCACACTGGATCAGCGTTTCCAAGGTTCGCTTGTTGATCCGTGTGAGGTCCACCGCCTTGAGAAATTCCAGCAGGTCGGTCAGCCGCCCTTCCTTATCCCGCACATCGAGAATCGCATCCACCGCAAGTCCGCCCACGCTCTTGACCGCGTTGAGTCCAAAGCGCACCGCCTTGTTCGGTTGCGGCGTAACCGTGAACTCCTTCTCGCTGTTGTTGATATCCGGGGGCAGGATACGGATGCCCATTTCCTTGCACTCGCTGATGTAGTTAACCACATTCGGGCTGCCGGTGCCCCCGTTGAGCAGGGCCGCCATGCACTCCACCGGATAGTGCGCCTTGAGGTAGGCGGTATGGTAGGAGATCAACCCGTAGGCGACGGTGTGGGATTTGTTGAAACCATAACCGGAGAAGTATTGGATGAGGTCAAAAATCTCGTGGGCCTTCTCCTTCGGTGTGGTTTTCTGAGGACATTGACTGACAAATTCGGGGTTGGCGAGACAGCCGTCAACAAACTTGCTGCGCTGTTCCTCCAACACCTCCGGGATTTTCTTGCTGATCGCCCGCCGCAGCAGATCCGCTTGTCCCAACGAGAATCCCGCCAGCACCTGCACCAACTGCATGATCTGCTCCTGATAGACCATCACGCCGTAGGTCTCGTGCAGCAGTGGTTTCAGCAGGGGATGCGAGAAGGTGACGGGTTTGCGACCGTTCTTGCACATCACGAAGTCATCCACCATCCCGGACCCCAGCGGTCCTGGACGGTAGAGCGCGAGGGTTGAGACGATGTCCTCGAAAACCGTGGGCTGCATGTCTCGCAGCAGCCGTTTGGTGCCGGAGGATTCGAGCTGGAACACTCCGGTGGTCTTGGCCTCGCAGTAAAGCTGGAAGGTGAGGGGGTCGTCCATCGGGATGCGGTCGAGATCAAGCAGGTTTTCCCCGGAGCGATCCTTGTTGACGAGCGCAAGGGTCTGTTCGATGTTGGTGAGGTTGAGCAGTCCAAGAAAGTCGAACTTGACCGCGCCCTGGTCCTCGGCCCACTTCATCGTGTACATGGATTGCAACTCGCCGTCGCGCCCTGTGCAGACGGGCATCACCTTGCGGATGTCCTGATCCATGATGATCACTCCGGCGGCGTGGGTGCCGAGGTGGGTGCTGAGTCCTTCAAGCTTGAGGCTGATGTCAATCAGCTTCTGCTCGTTTGGAGAACCTTCGCGGGCGAGGCGGGCGAGTTCCGGCTCCTTGTCGAGTGCCTCGTCAATGGTGATGTTGAGTTCGTTGGGGATGAGCTTGGCGATCTTGTCTGCCTCGGAGTACGGAAAGTCCAGCACACGGGCCACGCCGCGCACCGCCGCCTTGGCCTTGAGGCGGTTGAAGGTGGAAATCTGGCAGACGTTCTGCTGACCGTAGTGGTTGCGGACGTACTCGATCACGCGATCGCGCCCGGCAACGTCAAAGTCGATGTCGAAATCGGGCATTGAGATGCGCTCCGGATTCAGAAACCGCTCAAAAAGCAACCCGTAATGCAGGGGATCCACATCGGTGATGCGCAGTGAATACGCAACCAGCGATCCGGTGCCTGAGCCACGCCCCGGTCCGACAGAAACCCCGTTGTCCTTCGCCCAGTTGATGAAGTCCGCAACGATGAGGAAATAGCCCGGAAAGCGCATCGAGGTGATGACCTCGAGTTCGTAGGACAGCCGCTCATCGTAGGGCTTGCGGAACTCCGCAAAGGTCTCCTCTGGACGGTACAACCCAAAGAGGACGCTGAGCCGTCTTTCCAATCCGGATTGGGCTTCATGCTCCAGCCACGAATTGAGGGTGTGGCATTGCGGAACCTCGAACTCGGGCAGAAAATACTGATTGTTGGCAAGATCCACCTCGCAGCGATCGGCAAGCAACTGCGTGTTCGAGAACGCCTCATTCGGAACCTCTGGAAGCAGTTCCCGCAGTTCCGCCTCGGACTTGAGGTAGCGTTCGGCAGGCGGTGCTTGTGGGGTGTTGTCGCTTGAAACCCGCTTTTGCCGTCCCATCAACCAGAGAATGTGCTGGGCTTCGGCTTCATCGTGCTTCAAGTAGTGGCAGTCGTTGGTGGCCACGACGGGCAGTTCCAGTTCCCGTGCAAGCCCAAGCAGCCGCTCGTTGCAGGCGGGATGCTCCGGGTCGCCTGTGTTCTGCAACTCCAGATAGAAGCGGCCGTCGTACACGTCCTGCAGCCACTTAGCGGTTTGGTGGGCGTCCTTCGAGCGGCCCTGACTCAGGTGTGCGGCGACTTCCCCCTGTGGCCCGCCGCTGAGGGCGATCAATCCGGAGCGGCGCTGTTCCAGCAGGGCGCGGTCGAGGCAGGGCCGTCCATGCAGCTTGCCCTCGGTGTGGCTGAGGCTCGCAAGGTAGCAGAGGTTGTGGTAGCCCTCGCGGTTTTCGCAGAGCAGTTGCAGTGGATATCCCTGCGGACAACCCCCGGTTTTCCGGGCGTCTTCCAAACTCCCCTCCAGCACCCAAACCCCCATGCCGAGAATGGGCTTCAACCCGGCTCCCCGCAATGCATGGTGGAACTCCACCACTCCGAACATGTTGCCATGATCCGTGATCGCACAGGCGGAAGCTCCCTGCTCCTGCAACGCCGTCACCAGCGGCTTGATGCGGATTGCCCCTTGCGAAAGGGAGTATTGGGTGTGCAGGTGCAGGTGCGTGAACATGGATGCGGTGAGCTTGTGGTTGTGTTTGAGAGCCTCAGATTTAGGTGAATTTGCCCCCAAGTGACAAGCTGAAACTCCGGGGTCGATTCAGGACCGCCCAGCGACAAGGCGAGCATCGCCAACCCTAAACTGCTGCTGAACGCGATGAATACGGTCGGCAATGGACAGGGAATTCCCGAGGAAATCCCATGTCCGGACATCATGGACTGGCGAGCGAACCTGACCGTACTGCCGCGGGGCCACAGTCAAAATCCCTTGAATTCCAAGCACCTATTCAGGTATGCTTCGGACTCAAAGCAAGTGTTGCTCGAGTTCGTGAAATCCGAAATTCAGTGCAGTATCTTTAAACAGGTGTTGTCTCCGTTGCTTGCCCAGAGGCTTGGGGCATCCGGAGCAACCGGGAGGGAGTTCACCCATGAAGGTCGTCAAACCCAACAATGCAAGGGAGCCGTTCGTCCGGGGGATTCTCGCGCACAAGCTCATCCAGCGCGGGTTGCCCTTTGAGCAGGCGTACCAGATCGCTACCGAAACCGAGTCGCAATTTCGCCAGAACGCCCTGATTCCAGTGCAGCAACTGGTGGAAACCGCCGATCAACTCATTCGGCAAAACTATGGGGTCTCGGTTCTGGAGCAAATGAAACCCTCATGGCACCTCGAGGATTTTGAAATCCGCGTGGGTCAGGGCAAAGACACCACTCCCTTCTCCAAAGGGCTGCTGGCATTTTCCATCAGTGCCGCCGGCATTCCCACTCAAAAGGCGCACCAGATGGCGCAACGGGTCGAGTCACGCCTGATACAGAAACAGCAGGACATGATCACCAAGGCGGAGTTGTTTAAGCGAGTCCAGAAGACTTTGCTGCGGACTTATGGCGAAGAAACCGCAGTGTTTTACCGGATTTCCAGCCAACTGGACAAACTGCCGAAACCGTTGATCATTTGCATTGGTGGTGGCACCGGAACCGGAAAATCTGCCCTTGCCACGACCCTGGGCACCCGTCTGGGCATCCACCAGGTGATCGGCACGGACACAATCCGGGAGATCATGCGACTCGTGTTCACCGAGGAACTGCTGCCGACCCTGCACACCTCATCCTCGCAGGTGGGAGAACTGCTCAAGTTGAGAGGCAGCGCTGGCAGCGAGCAAGTGCTGGCCGGATACCAGCTCCAGTCACAGCATGTTGGGGTGGGAATCCGAGCCACCATCCGCCGTTCCATCAAGGAGCAGCAGAGCGTGATTTTGGAGGGGGTCCATCTGCTGCCGCTGCTTCAGGAAATCAAGCAGTCCCCTCCGGAAGGGGCATATGTTGTGACCGTGCTGATTGCCCTGCTCAATCCCAAGGACCACCGCTCCCGCTTTGCCGCCCGTGCACAGGAAAGTCCGAACCGCCCGGAAGTGCGCTACCTTCGGCAGTATCGCCAAATCCGCAAGATTCACGACTACTGCGTGACCCAGTGCAACCTCCATGAGATTGATGTGGTGAACAACGAACAGTTTGACACGGCCAGTGTCGAACTGATCCACACGGTAATGCGGTCACTGCATCAGCAGATTGAACAGGAAAAGGCGGAAAGCGGGGAACCCGCTCCGGAGACCGAAGCCAGCCTCCGAAGCCCTGTAGGCCAGCCTCCGAAGCCCCGTAAGCAAGCAAGGAAAAAAGTTTGAGGAGGAGTCGGGAGGAAACTCAGGTGACTTGGGTTTTGATCTCGCTGAGGATTTCCATGATGGCGGCCCGCACGGCGGGAACATCCAAATCCTGCCCCTCCTTGAAGAAACGGTACTCGTCCGGACTCATCCCCAGCTTCTTCATGACTTTGACCATCACCACACGCTCCTCCTCCTCAAACTTCCCGTCGGCACTAGCCACAAGCGCGAGCAGATCGAGCAATGTCTGCTTGGCATCATCGGAGTGGATCTCTTGCAGCATCTTCTCCAGTGAGGACTTGTCCTTCATTTTGCCCTGCTCCTCCGGAGTCACTGCTCCGGCCTTGAAGGTCGCAATCAGCACTTTCTTTTCGGCAGGGTGCATGTCACCGTCGGAGTGGGCGAGGTAGTTGACAATGGTGAGGATGTCGATGAATTCGTCTCGGGACAGGGCCATGTTTTTCCTAAGTCAAGGGTGTCTCAAAAAGCACTCTGGCAACCGAGCGCCGCGTCTTTTGACAGTTTTTTAACATCAACAATCAACCTGGGTACACCACTTGCCATGCGAGTGAGGCCAGCACAGGCTATGCTGATCCATGGTATGATACCTCCCTTGGAAAACCCCTGGAGTCTTTCTTCAGGAGGTCTCAATGCGAGAGTATCAGAGCCTATCCCACGTCAGGTGGGAATGCAAGCGTCATATAGTCTTTGCTCCCAAGTATCGGAAGAAAGTTCTCTGGGGCCGAACCCGGCGAGGATTGGAAGAATCTTTCACCAGCTCTGTCGGCAAAAGGAAGTCGGGTTGGTTGCTGGGCATGCACTGCCTGATCATGTTCATATGCTGCTGAGTATTGCGCCGCAGCACAGCGTTGCTTCGGTGCTGGGGTATCTGAAAGGAAAATCCGCCCAATGATCCATCGTGGGATGGAAAGAGTGAAGTATGGATGCACAGGCAAGCATTTTTGGGCGCAGGGGTATTTTGCCAGCACTGCTGGCCTGGATTATGACTCTCGAGTACGGGAAATGGAGCAATTCATAAAGCGGGATTTACAACATGGACAAGCGCTATCACAAGGATTGGGCGACAATTTCCCGCTTCATCCGTGAGTTGTTCAACCAGCACTGCGCCCGCTGCGGGCAGGATGGCCGGAGCATCCACAGCCGTGAGGAGCAGTTGCAGGTGCATCACATTGACGAAAACCCGGCAAACAACGATCCAGAAAACTTGATCCCGCTCTGTGCCCGCTGCCACCTGCAAATCGAGCGGGAGGCNCGGCTTCACGCCCCGTATACCGACACTCAACTTGAACTGTTTGAAGGAGAATCGTACCTGCTGGAAATGCAACGCATGCGTGAGCAGGCGCTGCTCCAGTACGGCGGCACCCGTGCTTCCGAAATCCACACCATCAGCCCAGAGGATTATGACACCCGCCTCCGCGATTGGGAGGATCGGGACTAGCCCCGACTCAACGCCTGCGGCGTCCAAAACCGAAGCTGCGACTTCGCCGAGTCGCGGTTCCAAAGCTCCGTCGTCGGGTGGGCTGGCTGAAGCTCTTGCTGGATTTGCCCGTGCTTCTTGACGAAGCAAATCCGCCTCCGGAGGACTTTACCCGATTTGCCGCCCGGAACTGTGAACTCTTGACCTTGTTCAGCGATTTTGTCGAGGTCGGCTTGAACTTGTTGCCCGCAACACTCTTGCCGCTGGCGGTTCTTGCTGGAGTACTTGAACCGTTGGCCTTGCTGAGTCCTGCCGTGCGGGAACTGCGGTTCGACTGCACCGTGGAAACCGCTCTCGGCGATCCCATGTATCCGCCAAAGCCCATCGGGTAGCGCGGCATGAAGAGNTAGTTTGCGAGCATTGACGCGGAGAACGAGGTCAGGAACATGCTCGTGAGGCTTGGTGTGTAGCTGTAGTAGGGCGGGTAGGGGGCTCCAGTGGAGTTGTACATCTGCGGGTTTGGTGAAGCCTGCATCGCCAGTTCCTCGCCCCCCTTTTTCACCACGGAGGCGGTCATCACCTCAATGGATTTGTGCTCCGCAATATCCAGCCACGCGGACTGATTCGAACCTGCAGGCAAGCTGGAAACCTCCGAGGGGTCTGGAACCAGAATTGAAAAGACGAGGTATTCATCCCCGCTCTGCTCCGACTGCGGCATGACGAGCACAGGGTCGGTGAGTCCATCGCCGTTGAGGTCNATGGTGCTGACTCCCTGAATCTTGTTGGAGATGTTGGAGGCCAGCGTGGGCAGGAAATCCTGCTCGGAAACGTTGGCTTGTGTGGTTTCCTTGAGGGCATCGCTCATCAACGCTGGAACGATCTGGGGATCAAGGTGCTCGGAAAGATCGATTCCGAGCTTGGCAAGTGCTTCCGGATTGAGTTGGTTGCTCACGCCAACCACTGCATTTCCGGAACTCGCCATGCGTCGAGACGCTTGCTGGTCGTCCTCTCCAAAGAAAACCCAGTAGATGCCAAGCAACGCGATAATCGTGAGCAATCCCTGCGTGGAAAAGAGCTGTTTCATAAGACGGTTGTGGTTGTGATGATCTGAAACGAGGGCAAAATGCCAATGCTTTAGGTGAAACCGTGAAGGGGTTAAACTTGGATTTTATGCTTAGGCAAAGCAACGTGTGCCCAACAATGATTTGGAATCACTTGTAAAAGTTGGACGCGCCCTGCGTTGTCCAACGATCTGTTCAACCCATTTGAGTATAGCGGGAGACGGCATGAAATGTCCAGACAGAGCAACGTGGGAGGATCAGGATTCCATGGAAAGTCGCAGGACTTTGCACGTCTCCGGAGTTGCGGAGATGGTCTCGGTTTCGACTTGGTACTCGTCGGGTTGGAAGTTGAGAACCTTCAAAAAGCTCAGCGGATCGAGTTCAATCCCCTCGTGGGGTGGTCCTGGTTGAAGCCTGAGCGTTCTGTGAAATTCTTGCAACCGTTGCCGACTCCGTCCACAATGGCAAGCCGGTGTGAGTGTCGGTCACTCCACCGATGATGAGGGCGAGAAAATTCCATCAGGAATCCGTGAAGGACTGCAGGATGCGCTGCAGTTGTGCAGCATCCTTGGCGACGGTGCAGCTCTGGTGGTTGGAGGCAAGTTGGCAGAGGGTGTGGTAGAGCGGATCGTGCTTGGTGATGCCAAAGCCGATGGTGCGGATCAGCACATGCGGATGCCTGCGCTTGGCGGCGAGGACGTGGGNGAGTTTAATGGGCGAGAGGTCATCGTCCTGACCATCGGCCAGCACGACCACGAGTTGACGGCGTTTTGCCCCCCTGGGGACTTGATAGGCTGAGGTGCGGAAGTAGCGGATGGCTTGGTGCAGGGCTTCATAGAGGTTGGTGCCGCCTCGGGTGTCNAGNTGGTCAATGACCCCGCTGAGGTGTCGGCGCACAACGGAATCCGATGAACCAATCGGCTCGAAGACCACGGTTTGCGAACGTGGCTGGAGCGCNGGAGAGTTCGGCTGCTGCTGGATGCGGGCGTTGAAGGTCCAGAACTGGAAGCGGGTGCCCTCCTGCATGTGCATGGCGAAATAGCGCAGTGCTTTTTTTGCAGAATCGAGCTTGCTGAGGCGCTCTCCAGGCGCAGGCGCGTCCATCGAACCGGAGGTGTCCATCACAAACAACACATCCGAAATCGAACGTTTGGGTTCCACCACAGGTTTTGGCTGCGGTTTCGGTTTTGGCGGTGCAGGTTTCGGTTGGGGTTTCGGTTGGGGTTTTGGTTGGGGCTGGGGTGTGACAACTGCCGTGGGCGCTTGCTTTTTCGGCGAACTTCCAAAGAAATTGGTGCCCTGGGCAAACGCCCCAGGGGTTTCAAGGATGATTGTTCCCGGCAGCAACCCCAGCAAAACCAGGATTGTCGGGAAGAACCGGATTCGCAACTGAGAACCTCAGGCAAAGTGATGTCGGAGAACCGACTGATTTATCTTGACCACAACGCGACTTCGCCGCTGCTCCCGGAAGTCTGGGAGGCAATGCAGGCGGTGGCCCCTCGTTGTCAGGGCAACCCTTCCAGCCCGCATCACGCCGGACGCGAAGCCCGGGCTGTGCTGGAGGACGCCCGCTATCGCCTCGCCAATGCCGCCGGGGTCCCTCCCCAGGGTTTGTGCTTCACCAGCGGCGGCAGCGAGAGCAACAACGCGGTCCTCCGGCAGTTTGCCGAATCTGAAAAAACGCTGCACCTCGTGGTCTCGGCAATCGAGCATCCCTCCGTGCTGGAAACTGCCCGCACCCTCGCACAACGCCCAAACCTTAGCATAACCGAACTGCCTGTCAATGGACAGGGACTTGTGGAGCCGGAGTCGTTGGCAGCAGTTTTGCGTCCGGAAACCGCACTGGTGTCCGTGATGTCCGCNAACAACGAGACGGGGGCGCTGCAGCCGTTTGCCGCGCTTGCCGCGCTTTGCCGGACGCGTGGGGTGCCTTTTCACACCGATGCCACCCAAGTGTTCGGAAAACTCCCGGTTGACTGGTCCGGAGTCGATTTTGCCACGGCGACCGCGCACAAGCTCGGCGGCCCCCGAGGGATCGGGCTGCTCTACGTCTGCTCCGGAGTCTCCTTCATTCCACAAATCACAGGNGGGCGACAGGAGCGGATGCGGCGTGCTGGAACCGAGAACGACTGGCTGGCGCATGGATTTGCCGAAGCCCTGGCGTGGCATGCGCGGCATCGTGGGCAAATGCAGGCGCGGTGGGCGGGTTTCCGGAAACTGCTGCTCAACGGGCTGCAAGGTTTGNAGGGCTTTTTCCTCAACAGCCCGGAAGCGGAATTCTGCTTGACCCACACCATCAACTTCGGCTTCCGGGGTTTGAGCGGGGAAAGCCTCATGATCGCACTCGACCTTGATGGACTTGCCGTTTCCACGGGATCGGCCTGTTCTTCTGGCGCCCTGGAGGCAAGTCCCGTACTGCTCGCGCAGGGGTGCAACCGCAAGGACGCCAAGGCGTCACTGCGCATCAGCTTTGGCAGCTCCACCTCCGAAGCTGAAGTCGTGCTGCTGCTNGAACGCCTCCGGCATCACGTCCGGCGGCTGCACTCCAAACGGACGTCCAAACCCTGAAACACCGAGGAAAAATTCACTTGCGGTGTGATTTTGTTGTGGTACGCTGTCCATTCAAGGTTACATGCGCTGGTGTTCACAAAACGAAATGAGAAAATCCGTCCTCAAGGAATGGGTCATCCAGCACTTAGGCTGAGGGATTCGTCTCGTTGAAAAAAGTTTCGTCAACCCCTTGCAGATAAGGCATCCCAATGCTCTACAAGATACCCTTGAAACTCATCCCTCAGCCGGAAGGGGGCTACACGGTTGTCTCCCCGTTGTTGCCGGAACTCATCACCGAAGGAGACACCGCCGAGGAAGCCTTGGAACATGCGCAAGATGCCTTGGCAGCGGTGCTGGAGGCTTATGAGGACTTGGGACGCCCACTCCCTCCGGAACTTCATCCCGCAAACACCCGCCGTCCTGTGGAGTTGGAAACCCTGCTGACGGNATGACGTACCGTGAGGTCGTCCAGCGTTTGAGACAACTAGGCTGCACCGAGTTGCCGCGTCGTGGCGGAGGCTCCCATCGAAAATGGTATAANCCCGCCACTGAAAGAGTGACCGTGATCCCGGACTGGGGAGGAAAGGATTTGCGGAACGGAACTCTCCGGACAGTGGTCAAGCAACTTGGGTTGTCGTGGCAGGAATTTCTGGATGCCTAAAAAAAATGTTGCATCCTTTGACAAAGAGGGAGTAAAATAGAAGCGTTGTGTTTTCCGTAGGGTCAGGTTAATTTTTTCTTGACCTTTTCTTGAAGAGTGCGGACAATACAGAACTTTGAGTGCCTTGCCTGGGGCAAGGTGCGTGGACGAAACCCCTTGGGGGCTCGGCCTGAGCGTTGGTTGTCAGAGGGGTCTTGACTGCAAATCGCGGACGAGCGACACGGCAACGGAGATCGCTTCGAGGGATTTCGTCCACGCATGCACCACACTGGGTTCTCGCGAAGGAGGTGCTGGCAGCACAGGCCAGTGCGGGTTCCTTCAAATTTTTCAGGTGCGGGCTCGATCCCGCCCAATGCCGCATTTGCGGCACCTTGGTCCGGAATCTGCAAAGATTCCGGTAAATAGTCTGCCTTCCCTCCGGGAGTGGTTCCCGGTTGCGGAAGTAGCGGACGTGGGCAGTTGCACCTGTGCCTGCATCTGCACCGATTGAGACCCGCACCTCCGGATGGTCCGGGGGTACGGCATTTGTAATCTCCATAGGGGTATTATGCAAAAGCTCAGCAAATTAATGCTCGCTGCCGTGGCAGCGATCGCACTGGCAACTCCAGCACTGGCTTGGGATTTCAAGGCAGCTGGAAGTGTCACAGCCACTTTCAACATGAAAGACGCAAAAGCCAGCTCGGCGGATACAATCACCTCCAGTCCAAAGACCTTCACTGGCACGTCCGGAGCGATCACCCTCGTGTCTGCGCATACTGAGGGGGACAAGTCCCTGACGTTCACGTACAAGGTCGACTATGATGGCGGCATGGACGAGACCGTCACACTGGCTGCTTCGAACAAAGTGGGGGATTGGACGGCGTCAGGAACCGCGACTCAGCACAAAGTCTCTAATGGTCTTGATAATTCAACGGGTATTGGTCATGGCCAATCTTGGACAAATCCTACTACAGGGAGTATTACTGGAGTGACAGATGGTGTTGCTTCCGTCACGCTGACGGACGGCACAATGACCCATGTGCTTGGTAGTGCAGTGCACTTGGCCGGTCCGACCAAGGGCACGCTCTCCGATGCTGTTGGTGGGGGAGCAGACGCAAAAGCCAATGTGGATACCTATCAAGGCTACTCTTTTGGCTACAAGGTGAGCGACACCCTGACCGCCACACTGGCGATTGACATGGATGCTGGTTTGGATCCCGAGTGCCATGGAAGTCCAACAGACCACTTTGCCGCGGCTCTGACCGGTGAGAATTTGAACAGTACATGCTTTGGTGTCAATGTTGACGGATCCGCTGGAGATATCGCTTATGGCTTCAGCTTCGGGACTGGAAGTTCTGCGGACGACAATGGGACT
>PBTB01000026.1 GCA_002726945.1 Deltaproteobacteria bacterium
CCAGATCGTTACGCCATTCGTGCAGGTCGGAACTTACCCGACAAGGAATTTCGCTACCTTAGGACCGTTATAGTTACGGCCGCCGTTCACCGGGGCTTCAGTTCAAGGCTTCGCTTGCGCTGACCTCTCCCCTTGACCTTCCGGCACCGGGCAGGCGTCACCCCCCATACGTCCCCTTGCGGGTTTGCGGAGGGCTGTGTTTTTGCTAAACAGTCGGCTGGGCCTGGTCACTGCGGCCCGCCTCGGCTCCGGGGGCAAGCCCCTTCACCTGACGCGGGCACTCCTTCTCCCGAAGTTACGGAGCCATCTTGCAGAGTTCCTTAACGCGCTCTCACCCGTGCGCCTTGGTGTTCTCCACCCGCCCACCTGTGTCGGTTTGGGTACGGTCTGCGTGTGCTATGCTTAGAAGCTTTTCTCGGCAGCGTGGGATCGGCGACTTTATGAGGCTAGCCTCTCGCCATCGGCTCTCGACGTTGAGGCCCCCCGGATTTGCCTGGGCGGCCCGCCTACAACCTTGGACCGGGATATCCATCACCCGGCTCGCCTACCCTCCTGCGTCCCTCCATCACGCGCACACCCAGGTACCGGAATGTGAACCGGTTTCCCGTCGGCTGCGCCTTTCGGCCTCGCCTTAGGAACCGACTGACCCCGGGCTGACTGGCATGGCCCGGGAACCCTTGGGCTTTCGGCGTGGGGGGGTCCCACCCCCATTATCGCTACTCGTGCCAACATCCTCACTCCCCCGCGCTCCACCATCCCTCACGAGATGGCTTCCCTGCACGGGGGAAGCTCCCCTACCACCCCCGAAGGGGTCCACGGCTTCGGCGCGCAGCTTGAGCCCCGTTGTATTTTCGGCGCGGGAACACTCGGCCAGTGAGCTGTTACGCTTTCTTTAAAGGATGGCTGCCTCTAAGCCAACCTCCTGGCTGTCCGTGCGCCCCCACCTCCTTTCCCACTGAGCTGCGGCTTGGGGGCCTTGGCCGATGGTCTGGGTTGTTTCCCTCTCGACGCGCGGAAGTTAGCTCCCGCCGCCTGGCTCCCGCTGCAGGCTCGCCGGCATTCGGAGTTCGGTTGGGTTTGGCAGTCTGGTGGGACCCCTAGCCCATCCGGTGCTCTACCTCCGGCGGCCCCAACACGGGGACATACCTCAATATGTTTCGGGGAGAACCAGCTATCTCCGGGCTTGATTGGCCTTTCACCCCTATCCCCACCTCATCCGAGGACTTTTTAAGGCCCACCGGTCCGGCCCTCCACCAGGTCTTACCCTGGCTTCAGCCTGGACGGGGATAGATCGCCCGGTTTCGGGTCCATGGCCGGCGACTCGATTGCCCGTTTCGGACTCGCTTTCGCTGCGGCTGCGGCAGTGGCCTCGGCCTCGCCGCCGACCGATGACTCGTTGGCTCATTATGCAAAAGGCACGCGGTCGCGGGTCTTCCCGCTTCCGCCGCTTGTGGACGCAGGGTTTCAGGATCTGTTTCACTCCCCTCGGCGGGGTGCTTTTCACCTTTCCCTCACGGTACTGGTTCACTATCGGTCTCCGGGTAGTACTTAGCCTTGGAGGGTGGTCCCCCCTGCTTCGAACGGGGTTTCACGTGCCCCGCCCTACTCGGGATCCGGCCGGCGCCTTCAGTCCTTCGCGTACGGGGGTCTTACCCTCTTCGCCGCGCCTTCCCAGACGCTTCCGCTGAACCTCCAGCTGCCGTGTGGCCGTCCCACAACCCCGCCAGGCGCACCTGACGGTTTGGGCTCTTCCGCTTTCGCTCGCCGCTACTCGCGGAGTCTCGGTTGATTTCCTTTCCTCCGGGTACTGAGATGTTTCAGTTCCCCGGGTTGGCTCTCTCGAAAGAGTGACCGCCCTCGCAGGCGGCCGGGTTGCCCCATTCGGACACCCCCGGATCACAGGAAGCCTGCTCCTCCCCGGGGCATTTCGCCGCTGGCCGCGTCCTTCGTCGCCTCCCGGAGCCAAGGCATCCGCCCTGCGCCCTTTCCATTTGACATCGGAAGATACCCCGGGATCCCCAGACTATGCTCTCGGATCCCGGCCCTGCTGGATTCTGTTGTGAAAGAGCAAAAAAACACGAGATGAGGATCACTCCAAACCAAGAATGACCCTCAGTCCGCATTCTTCAGGCGTCCCTCATGTCGGGAGTCAGAACTTCGGCTCCAATCCCGCCTGCTTGCACAACTCGTTCGCTGTGATCCTGTCGAACCGGTTGTGCCTTTTCACGGGGATCGTCCTGATCCGGTTCGAGTCAATCGAATGCTTCCCGCCTTCCCGAAGCAGAGAGAACCCGTTCGACTCAAGATACCGCACCAACTCACGCCGTTTGACCGACAAGACCCGTCTCGACCGGAACCTGCTCCAGCAAAAAGCTGCCCCCGGGAATTTCCTTCCCCTCCTGCCGGTGGGCCAGGATCATTTCATTGAGGGCGTCCTTCAGCATCTCCCGGCACTCCTCGATGTCCCCGCCCTCCGTGACGACCTCGGGCCACTCGAGCAGTTGCCCCATGTAGCCGGAGCCGGTCTTTGAGTATTTTGCTGTGAAGGTTGTCAGCATTTTTCTTTGCGGGCCTATGGTGGAGGATGGCGGGTTCGAACCGCCGACCTCCTGCTTGCAAGGCAGGCGCTCTACCAGCTGAGCTAATCCCCCCGCGCCCTGGTGGGCCCGGGTGGACTCGAACCACCGGCCTCGTCCTTATCAGGGACGCGCTCTAACCGGCTGAGCTACGGGCCCGGCGCACCGCCCGGAGGCGGCGTGACGGGCTGGCGGAGCCGTGCGGATCGACCAAGTGACTGCTGGGATAACCCAGCGTCCTCAGAAAGGAGGTGGTCCAGCCGCAGGTTCTCCTACGGCTACCTTGTTACGACTTCACCCCAGTCGCCGACGTGAGCTTGGACGCCTGCCCCCTCCGAAGAGGTTGGCCCGGCGGCTTCCGCCCCCGCCGACTCCCATGGTGTGACGGGCGGTGTGTACAAGGCCCGGGAACGGATTCACCGCGGCGTGCTGATCCGCGATTACTAGCGATTCCGGCTTCACGCAGTCGAGTTGCAGACTGCGATCCGAACTGGGGGGGCTTTTGGGGATTCGCTCCACCTCGCGGCTTTGCGGCCCGCTGTCGCCCCCATTGTAACACGTGTGTAGCCCTGGGCATAAGGGCCATGATGACTTGACGTCGTCCCCGCCTTCCTCCGGCTTATCACCGGCAGTCCCCCCAGAGTGCCCGGCCGAACCGCTGGCAACTAAGGGCGGGGGTTGCGCTCGTTGCGGGACTTAACCCAACATCTCACGACACGAGCTGACGACAGCCATGCAGCACCTGTCACCCGGCCCCCGAAGGGGAATCCCTGTCTCCAGGAGGCTCCGGGGATGTCAAGCCCAGGTAAGGTTCTTCGCGTTGCCTCGAATTAAACCACATGTTCCACCGCTTGTGCGGGCCCCCGTCAATTCCTTTGAGTTTTAGCCTTGCGGCCGTACTCCCCAGGCGGGGTACTCATCGCGTTAGCTGCGGCGCCCAGGGGGGTCGACCCCCCGGACACCCGGTACCCATCGTTTACGGCGTGGACTACCAGGGTATCTAATCCTGTTTGCTCCCCACGCTCTCGCGCCTCAGTGTCAGGGCGGCCCCAGCCAGCCGCTTTCGCCGCCGGCGTTCCTCCGGATCTCTACGAATTTCACCTCTCCACCCGGAATTCCGCTGGCCCCTGACCCCCTCAAGGCTTGCAGTTCGGGGAGCAGTCCCGGGGTTGAGCCCCGGCCTTTCACCCCCCGCTTGCAAACCCACCTGCGCGCCCTTTACGCCCAGTAATTCCGGACAACGCTCGCTCCCTACGTATTACCGCGGCTGCTGGCACGTAGTTAGCCGGAGCTTATTCGGCGGGTGACGTCATCATCCTCCCCGCCAAAAGGGCTTTACGACCCGAGGGCCTTCTTCACCCACGCGGCATCGCTGCGTCAGGGTTCCCCCCATTGCGCAAGATTCCCCACTGCTGCCTCCCGCAGGAGTCTGGCCCGTGTCTCAGTGCCAGTGTGGCGGATCGTCCTCTCAGACCCGCTACCCGTCGTCGCCCCGGTGAGCCTTCACCTCACCGGCTAGCTGATGGGACGCGGCCCCCTCCCCGGGCGCCGGAGCTTTCAACCCCGATCCCGTGATCTGGGTGTCATCCGGTATTAGCCCTCCTTTCAAAGGGTTGTCCCGGTCCCGGGGGCAGGTTGGCCACGCGTTACTCACCCGTGCGCCGCTCTAATCAGCACCGAAGTGCCTTTCGCGCTCGACTTGCATGTGTTAGGCGTGCCGCCAGCGTTCGTCCTGAGCCAGGATCAAACTCTCGTGCAAATGAAAGCCTGAAACCCAAACTCTGGTTCCAAAGGTTTGCTCTTTACTCTTGAAGGGTCGGCGGCCACCCGTTCAGGTGGCCGCCTCCCGCACGGCTCCGATTCTCTTGCCCAAGATCAAGTTTCACTCCTCTCAGAGCGAAACAAGTGATTCTATCTGGATTTTTTCTGACTGTCAAAGAAAAAACGCACTCTGGTCAGAGTTTTTTTCGCTCAGCCCAAAAGTCCTCCAACAGTTCCGTTGCGACCCCGCCGATGTGTTTTTTGCGGATCACTCCGGAGGCGTCAATGAGGAAGGTTTCCGGAACCCCGTAAATGCCATACTCAATGGCAATTGAGCCCTTGGCATCATCGAGTCCCAGCAGGTAGGATTTGCCAAAGCGCTGGGCGAACGCTGCCGCCTGTTGCGGGGTGTCCTGAATGGCAACGCCCAAGACAACGACCTGACCGGAAAGCCCATGACGGTGATGGAAGGCTTCCAGCACCGCAGCCTCAACNCGGCACTCCGCACACCATGACGCCCAGAAGTTGAGCACCACGGGTTTGCCTCGGAGTTCTGCCAGTTGGAGGGTTCCGGACGCCGGCGCCAGGAGATTGACTTNGAACTCCGGAGCGGGCTTGCCCACCAGTGGGGACGGCACTTTCTTGGGATCGATGGTGAACCCAAAGGCAAAAAGTCCGATTAGGCTACCAACGAGTGCAAGGNCCCCCCAGNGTTTCCACGAGGCCCACATGCTAGGCTTTGGCCGAAGCCCCTGCGGTTTGATGCTGTTGTCGCAGTTCGGAAGCTCGCATGGCCAGCCGTTTGGGACGGTAGGAGAGACANATGATGATGCCAAACCCAAACACCGGCAAAGCGGCCCAGGCCCATCCCACCAGTGGATTGACGAAAACCTTGAGGGTCACGGACCCCGTCTCGTTTCCGTTCTCGCTGGAGAGGATGAGGTAGAGATCCTCAAAGGCGTTTCTGCGGATCGCAACCTCGGTCAGGGGTTGGGGTTGGGTTGGATAAAAGCTTTTCGCAGGCCGCAGTTCCTCAAGGTGCTTGCCCTCTGCATCCATGACCTGCACCACCGCAGCACGGTGGGTCGCATTGCGCACGGCAAANTCCCGGATTTCCTGAAACTCCAGCAGGTAGTCGCCCACCTGCACACGCTCGCCCTGAGTCAGGGTCACGTCCTGCTCGATGCTGAGGAATTTTCCCATGAATCCGAGAAAGACGAGAACCACGCCGAGATGAATCACCATGCCCCCGTAATGTCGCCGGTTTTGCAGGAAGACATGCACCAATCCCATCAGCCAGTTCACCTGCAGTTGCACGGCCTTGCCGTGGGTGGCCTTGGCAAACTCAATCAGGATGGTTGTGGTGACAAAGGTTACGCCCCACAAGATGAGGTACACCTCCCAAGCAACAGACGTCCCCCACCGCAGTGTGAAAAACCCCAGTGTCAGCAGCGTTGCCACAATGAGGGGGTTCTGGAAATTGCGACGCAGTCCCTCCGCACTGGAGCGCCGCCATGCAATCAGGACACCGACCCCCATCAGCACGAGCAGCAGGTAGCCCATCGGGGCAATCACGGTGTTGAAGAAGGGGGCCTGAATGGAGAGCTTGGTGCCCCGGACTGCTTCGGCAAGCAAAGGGAACGTCGTGCCCAGCAGCACCGTGAAGGCGATGCTCACGAACAGCACGTTCTGCGCAAGAAAGACGTTCTCGCGGCAAATGACGGATTCCATCTTGTGTTCGGATTCCAGCATTTGAATCCGCTTGAAGAGCAGCAGAAACGATCCCAAGAGAATAAGCGCAAGAAACACCAGAAACGCCGGGCCAATCTCGGATTGGGTGAAGGAGTGGACCGAATTGATGATTCCGGAGCGCGTCAGGAAGGTCCCCAGGATGGTGAGGGAGTAGGTGAGGATGATCAGCACCACATTCCAGATGCGCAGCATGTTGCGCTTTTCCTGAATCATCACGGAGTGTAAAAACGCGGTTCCAGTCAGCCAAGGCATGAAGGCCGCATTTTCCACCGGATCCCAACCCCAAAAACCACCCCACCCCAATTCCTCATACGCCCACTGCCCACCAAGGATCAGTCCGACGCTGAGGAAGTACCACGACAGCAGCGTCCAGCGCCGGGTGGTCAGAACCCACTCGTTGTCNAGCCGCCCCCGGACGAGCCCGGCCATGGCAAAAGCAAACGGGACGCTGAAGCCAATGAAGCCAAGATAGAGCATGGGAGGGTGCACCACCATCGCNGGGTTTTGCAACAGGGGGTTGAGTCCGCGGCCTTCGTCCGGAATCACCGATTGCACCTGCAGGGGGTTTGACCAGCCAATCACTAACACCAGCAAAAACCCCTGAAGCAGGTTCAGCGTCACCAGCACATACGGAATCATCTCACGGTTGGAGTACTGGTAGCGGACGGCGACGACCATCGTGTAGAAGCTCTGGACGAGAATCCAGAAGAGCAGGGAACCTTCCAGCCCGCCCCACATGGCGGTGATCTTGTAGAACAGCGGCATGTCTGTGCTGGAGTGCCCCCAGACGTAGTNGACACTGAAGTCACTACTGACGAGGGCATGGATCAACACCCCGGAGGCGAGGGCGACCATGAGGAAAGTGAGAACGCTCGCGTGCTGGGCGCTGCGGACGAGGTTCCAGTTGTTGGTGCGCACCCCCAAGTGTGGAACGATGGTGCCGTAAACCGATGCCGCCAGTGCGACCAGCAGGGCAATGGTGCCAAAGTCAGCCATGGGGAATTTTGAAAATCGGGTAAATTGTCAAGGTACACCTGCCTCGCCGTTCTTTCAAGGGAGAACACCAAGCATCACAAGCGCGGGACAGAGATCGAGGCGGTCCGGGAGGTGGTCAATGAATGTCCCCGCTGCAAGCGTGTGCCTTCGCGTGGCGCTCCTCGTGTTTTTTGACTTCCCAGCGCTCGCAGTGGAGTGCAAGGCTGCGTTGCTGCTCGGTTTCGCNTTTGGACTCCAAGACGACTCCGGAAACCTTGCCTGAGCCATCCGCAACCAAGCACGGAAAGGTTTCATCGGCCACCCGGACATGCCGGAAGCCGTCCAGCATCGCAGGCTGAAGTTCCTCCGGAGCGACCGCTCGTCCCAAGACGACATGCAAGCGCATCCGGGGCCATCAGGGAGCCGTAGCAGAGGTAGCGCGGGTCAAAGGGCCTGCGCCTGTTCCCGGAGGATGTGCTTCTGGATTTTCCCGGTGGAGGTTTTGGGGAGTTCGGTGAAGATCACGGTACGTGGACACTTGTAGTGCGCAAGGTGATCGCGGCAGAAGGCGACAATCCCCGCCTCCGTTTCGGATTGTCCGGGCTTGAGGGTGACACAAGCGCACGGGGTTTCTCCCCATTTCTCGTCCGGACGTGCCACCACTGCGACTTCCAGCACNGCGGGATGCTTGTAAAGTGCTTCTTCGACTTCGAGGCTGGAGATGTTCTCGCCTCCGGAAATGATGATGTCCTTGGAGCGGTCCTTGACCTCCAAGTAGCCGTCCGGGTGCATGACGGCAAGGTCGCCCGTGTGGTACCATCCTCCGGCAAAGGCGTCTGCGGTCGCAGTGGTGTTGGCGTGGTAGCCCTTCATGATCGTGCTGCCGCGCAGAACGATTTCTCCAATCGTCGCACCATCGGCGGGCACAGGTTGTCCAGAGTCCTGATCAAGCACCTGCGCTTCGCGGAGGCTGGGGCAGATGACGCCCTGACGTGCGGTTTTCGCAGCACGTCCCTGCAAATCGAGTTCGTTCCACTCGGCCTGCCACTCACACACGGTCGCGGGGCCATAGGATTCCGTGAGTCCGTAGAAGTGGAGGACTTCAAAGTTCATCGGCTCCATTGCAGCAATCACCGTGCTCGGCGGGGCGGCGCCGCCCGTGGCGATGCGGATGCGTTGCTCAAAGCGTAACCCCTCCGCCTCCGGGGCATTGGCGAATGCGTTGAGGATGATCGGCGCTCCGCACATGTGCGTCACGCGTTGCTCCTGCAGCAGCGCAAACACCCGGGCGGGATCGAACTTGCGCAAGCAAACGTGTGTGCCCCCCACTGCCGTGACGCCCCAAGTGTAGCACCAACCGTTGCAGTGAAACATCGGCAGCGTCCAGAGNTACACCGTTTCCGGAGTCATGCCGAAGGTGAGTGGATTGCACAGGCCTGCGAGGTGCGCGCCGCGATGATGAAACAGCACTCCCTTGGGATTGCCCGTGGTCCCGGAGGTGTAGTTCAGCGAAATGCTGTCCCACTCATTTGCGGGCGGATTCCACGGATGCTCTGGATTTCCGGAAGCCAGCGACTCCTCGTAATCCAGCGTCCCCAGCCGTTCACCTTCCGGAGCGGTGGGATCAGCATAGTCGATCACCAGCGGATTCGACTTCGCCAAAGCCAGTGCCTCCTTGATGATCGGCGCAAATTCCGTGTCCGTGATCAAAACCTTGGCCCCGCCGTGATCGAGGATGTGTGCAATGGTGGACGCATCAAGCCGGATGTTGAGTGCGTTCAGCACTGCACCGAGTGCCGGGATTCCGAAGTGTGCTTCCAGCAGGGGCGGGACGTTGGGCAGCATTGCCGAAACCGTGTCTCCGTAACCGATGCCAAGTCCGGCCAGTGCAGAAGCAAGCCGACGGCTACGCTCGAATAGTTCGGGATAGGTAAAACACTGGTCGCCGTGAACCACCGCCGCCTTGTTGCGGTGAATCCACGCGCTGCGCTCCAGAAAGGTCAGGGGCGAAAGCTGCTGATAGTTGCACTCGCGGGGTTGCAGAAAATTCGGGGTGGTCATCGTTTCGGTTGCTCGGGATTAGCGTTGGGGTTGTGGCACAAAGGATCGCCAAAGTCCGTATCCACTAGTCCCTGTTGTACCACGCCTCCAACTATCTGAGCAAGGCAGTGGATGCCCGTTATCAGGCTCCAGAGATCATGGTGGACAACATGCCGCAGGGGTGTAACGGGTTGTGGGATGGCAGTGGTTTCTACGAGTATACAAACATGGACACCGGAGAGTACCGGAAGCGGCGGCTCGGCGAGTTTGNCGCCCTCATGCGGCATCTCGACCTGCTGCGCAAACGCTGGGAGCACGAGGGTTGACCGAAGCATTTTCAGCTTGAGCGCGGTAGCGGCACCACACTGAAGAGGAAAAATATCACCGCTGCCACNACAATCGAGGGTCCGGACGGGGTGTCGAAGTGCAGAGAGGTGGTGAGACCGAGACCCACGGACACCACCCCAACCAGGGCGGCTCCCACGGCCATTTGCTCTGGAGTGCGGCTGTAACGCCGTGCCGCCGTCGCAGGAATGATGAGCAGTGATGTGACGAGCAGGATGCCAACGATCTTCAGGGCGAGGGCGATCAATCCAGCGATCAGCAGCATGAACAGCAGTTGTAGCCGCATGGCTGGAATCCCTTCGGCCTGTGCGAGCGCTTCATCCACTGTCACCGCCAGCAGCGGACGCCAAATCCAGAGGAGCACGCCCAGCGCCACCACCCCTCCTCCGTAAATCCAGAGCAAGTCCTCGACGGTAACCGCGAGGATGTCTCCGAACAAATAGCTCATCAAGTCCACACGCACCCACGGCATCAGGCTGATCACCAACACTCCAAGGGCGAGTGAAGCGTGCGAGAGGGTGCCGAGAACAGCATCACCTGCCAGTTGCCGTTGCTGCTGGAAGGCGAACAGGAGCAGTGCCACCACAAGGACCACCGCAAACACTCCGAGCATGAGGTCAATGCCGAGCAGAAACCCGAGCGCNACCCCAAGCAGCGAGGAGTGGGCCATCGTGTCTCCAAAATAGGCCATCCGCCGCCAAACCACAAAACAACCGAGCGGCCCCGCTGCCAACGCCACTCCGGCTCCAGCCAGCAGTGCCCGCCAGAAAAAATCGTCGAGGATCATGGCTGACCTCCAGATCCCGTTTCGGTGTGATGGTGTTCCGGATGCACCGCTCCGGACAAGTGATGCGTGTGGTCATGGTGGTGGGTGTACACGGCNAGGGTCGTGCCTGATTCCAAACCAAAAAGCCGCAGGTATTCCGGATGCAGGCTCACTTCCTCAGGCTGTCCCTCACAGCAGACGTGCCGGTTCAGGCACACCACCCGATCCGTGGACGCCATCACGACATGCAAGTCGTGCGACACCATCAACACCCCGCAACCATGCCGATCCCGAATACGTCCAATCAGTTCGTACAACTTGGCCTCGCCCATGTAATCCACCCCCTGCACGGGTTCATCCAGCACCAGCAGTTCCGGGTTCCCCAACAACGTGCGGGCCAGCATCATGCGCTGGAACTCCCCGCCCGACAAGCCCTGCACGGGTTCGTTGATCAGGTGGGCCACTCCCGTTTCCTCCAGCGCCGACTGAATCTGCTTGCGGGGATGAGCAGCGGTCAGCGTCATCATCCTTGTCACTGAAAGAGGCAGCACCGGATCCACAGTCAGGTGCTGCGGCAAATAGCCGACCTGCAGCCGGGGACACTTGACCACGCACCCCGAACTCGCGGGCAGCAGCCCAAGCAGTATCCGTAGCAGCGTCGTTTTGCCTGCACCGTTCGGGCCGATCACTGTGACGATCTCTCCCTCAGACACCGAAAGTGAAACCTGCTCCAACAATTGCAGCCTCCCGAGTCTCATGGAAATCCCGGAAGCCTGAAGCAGAGTGCGATCCACAGAATCCAGCATCGTTCAAACTCCGCAATCCCGGCAGGTGCCGGTCACTTCCACCACCTGCTGAGCGACCGCGAACCCTGCGTGTTCGGCATTCTGCTGGATCGTTTGGGCGACCCGGCTGCTCTTCAGTTCGGCAACGGTGCGGCAGGCGCGGCAAATCAGGAATTGTGCGATGTGTTCCGAAGCGGAGTGCATGCAGGCGGTGAAGGCGTTCAGGCTCGTGAGGCGATGCACCAGCCCCTGCCCAATCAGAAAATCGAGCGCGCGGTACACTGTGATCGGAGCCGAACACCGACCCGAAAAATCCATTTGCTCCAGAATGCCATACGCCCCCAACGGGGAATGGCTGCCTGCCACAATCTCCAACACCCGCCGCCGCTGTGGAGTCAAGCGCACCCCGCGCTGCTGACACACCGTCTCAGCATTGGAGAGAATCTGCATCAGACAATGGGCGTGGTCATGCCCGCGCTCCGGAAAACCTTGCTGTGCTGCGACCATACGGAATCCTCGATCCACTGGATGATTGACGTTGCTTNCNCTGAGTCCTACAATGAATGTAACCTTATAACATGTCTTGAGGGAAAGAGACAAGAAATCCGGATGCACTTAAAAACGGCACTCATTGCCACTCTGCTGACGATTGGGCTGGGAGCCTCCACCGCACAAGCCAGCCCGCAGGTGGTGGTTTCAACCAAGCCGTTGCACTCACTGGTGTCAGGAGTGATGGCTGGAGTTGCCCAACCCAAGCTGCTGATCCGGGGACATGCCTCACCCCACGCTTACGCATTGCGTCCCAGTGGTGCGAGGGTGTTGCAAGCAGCTGAGGTGGTGTTTTGGATAGGGGAGGAGGTGGAATCCTTTTTAAGCAAACCGCTCCGCTCCCTCGCCCGCAAGGCTACGGTGGTGGCTCTGGGGGACACGGAGGGGATTCACTGGTTGGGCCTCCGTAAAGCATTGGTGTGGGGTTCCCACGAACATGAAGAGGAAGAGGCGCATTCCGGACACGGGCATGAAGGTGGGGATCCCCACCTCTGGCTTGACCCCCAAAATGCCAAGCTCATGGTGCAAACAATCGTGGCCACGCTACAAGCCGTTGATCCGGAACAGGCTCAAGCGTATCAGGACAACGGACAGGGACTCCGAAAACGACTGGATGTACTGGATGCCAAGCTGCGTGAGGGCTTGTCTTCACTTTCCCAAGAATCCTACCTCGTGTTTCACGATGCCTACCAGTATTTTGAAAAGCGTTACAACCTGCACCCCATTGGAGCGGTGACACTCAGCCCCGAGCACTCTCCCGGAATGAAACGCTTGCAAACTCTCCGTGAACAAGTGCAAGGTTCCGGGGTGCGTTGTGTCTTTACTGAACCCCAGTTTCCGCCTAAACTGCTTTGGGTGGTGACCAACGGACTCGAGGTCAAGCATGGAGTGCTGGACCCTGTTGGTGCAGAATTGTCGGCGGGTCCGGATTTGTACTTCACGCTGCTCAACAATCTCAGTACATCTCTGCGGGAGTGCTTGCTTTAATGAGATTTCCTGAAATGAATCTACCACCTTACTTCCGAATCAAAACCTGACGGGCGCTTTCTGCATCAGGGGTTGGATTTGCTGTGCTCCTCCGGGTTGTCAAACCCGACGCGCCCCTGAGTCCGGATCCGGATTCGACCTGCCCCTGAATTNCCACCCAGGATTCCTCTGCGCCGATGACCCGGGCCTGGAGGAGGAGTCCCGGAGTGCNGNGTCCCCTGCACTGGNTGCGCCGCACCCGCATCCGCATGTAGAAACGTGCTTGATCAGGAGGCATGTGCATCCCTGCGTTTGCATGTGGGGAAACCCTGCTTTCTGCAGTTTCTCCAGGTTGTTCTCACAACCCTCCTTGCAGCAAGTATAGTCAAAACCAATCCTGAACCTGACAAACCGCTTGCCCTGAAGTCCAGAGGGGTGGTGGAGTTCACCACAAATGAGGGATTGGTG
>PBTB01000027.1 GCA_002726945.1 Deltaproteobacteria bacterium
AGACGCCGGGACGGTTGTGATTCGTGAGGAGGTCTAACCATCAAAACTTTGAGAGAAATGCTGAAACATCAGGAAAACAACATCCTGATGTTTGTGCATTGGGGCATCTGCAACTGCCCAGTGCCCTACTTCTTGGCATCGGCAAGCGAAAAGCCCGTGTAGTTGACGCTTTTCAGCTCAGTGTATTCGTGTAAACCACCAATTCCAAGCTCCCGACCAACACCAGAACAACCAAAACCGCCACGCGACACCGCCGGGTGTTCTGCCAAAATGCCTTCACCCGTGGAGGTGGCGTAGACGGCGCCCGCGCGGATGCGGTTGGCGACCCGCATTGCCTTGGCCGGGTCCGAGGACATGACCGTTGATGCCAGCCCAAAAGCTGTGGAGTTTGCCTCATGCACCGCCTCTTGCTCAGTCGAGAACGAGCGCACCGAGAGCACGGGACCAAAGACCTCCTTTTGCCACACGTCTGCATCGCGCGCCACGTTGGTCAGCACCGTCGGCTGAATGAAATACCCGCCCGAATTTCCAACAGTTGCGGCATCTGGAACGCTGCCACCAGTCAGAACTTCTACGCCATCTGCCTTGGCTTCTTCAAGGAATCCCAGGATCTTCTTGTGTTGCGACTCGCAGACCACAGGCTGGACCACGTCCGTCATTCCCGCCTCCCAGGCCCTGTCACCACGGTCTTTCTCCGTGATCGGGTCATTACAGAATGGGAGCTTCTCGAGCTCCTCCTTCAGCTTGTCCAATAGAGGAGCCTTCAGGCCCTCCTGGACCACGAGACGCGTGTGTGCGGTGCAGATCTGCCCGCCGTTAGTGAGGAATCCCTTCATTGTAGTCTCGACAGCTCGATCGAGATCCGTGTCGTCAAACACCACCAATGCCGACTTGCCTCCCAGCTCCAGCGCGCACTGAGAGAGTTTCGGGGCGCAGACCTCCATAATCTTGCTACCCGTTAATGACGAGCCTGTGAAAGAGATCATGGAGACAGAAGGAGAAGATGCCAGAGCCGCGCCCGCGTCGCGATCGCCGGTGACGACACTGAAGACACCGGCAGGGAGGCCGGCGTCTTGTGCGAGCTTGCCGATGAACATGCAGGAGAGCCCCGCAATCTCGGAGGGCTTCAGGATGGCACAGTTGCCGGCGACCAAGGCTGGCGCGACTTTGCGAAATGCCACATTCATAGGATAATTCCAGGCGGAAATCAGGCCGATGACGCCGATGGGGTCGCGCCTGTAGACCACATCCCACTCTGCAGGCGGCACTCCGCCCTTCCCGCCACCAGAGTTGACGGGCGCGTTCTGCTCCGCGTCCAGCACCGCGCCGAGCGAGCACCAGTACTTGCCCTCGCCCGCAGCACCGCCGAGCGTCATGGCCGCTTGGCGGAAGGGCTTTCCGACATCTGCGGCTTCAATCTCGGCGAGCATCTCGATGTTGTCCTTGATACCTTGCGCCATCTTGGCAACAATCTCCGCGCGCTCGGCCGCGGCCATGCCCGCCCACGTGCCCTCCGCCCAGGCAGCCTCCGCCGCTGCAATGGCGGCCTCGACATCGTTGGCTTTGCCCCTCGGGAACTCATGCAAAAGCTCACCCGTTGCAGGGTAGTAGGTTGGAAACTTCTCGCCGTCGATGGGGTCGACGAACTGGCCGCCGATGTAGAGCTTGTTGAAGCACTCGGCGGCAAGGTGGGTTTGGACCTTGGCTAACGACATCGTGTTGGTGTTTAGGTTCATTTCAACCTTTGATATAAGGATTTAAAAAAGCAATATTCACGAATATTACAATATCAAAAAACCGATCCACTGGCTCCAGGATTGGTCAAACAAAGAGATTTAACATGCCTCCCCTGTACATGTCAACCCAAAAATTCATTTTTTATGAATATCTTAAAGATTTGATATGAATGCGATTTTTAAATGAAGCACCACCAATTCACGATCTGCTGTGAACTCCGCCATAACGGTGGACTTCAGGGNGGCCGACCAGCAGGTTGAGGGTCTGGTTTTTACCTGCTGCAAGTTGGGTTTTGAGAACAATCCGGAGAAACTGGAGGAGGGAGGGTTTGCCCACATGCAAAAGCAGGGTGGCACGTGCATGCATCACGTCAGGAACATTTCGGCAGGAGTATGCGAGATCCTCCCGGGAGTTCAGGATTGAGAGGTGTGAGACTCTTGAACCGATGACGCTGTCGGGATGGGGAGGTCCTTGAAGCTGGCGCACCGGAGTGATTGGGTGAAAGTCTCCCTTTTACTTGCACCCCCTTTGACCCGTTACCGTTATTCGTGTGCATTGGTAACGGTTCACGGTTCACTGAACTGGCATGTATCTTTCATGGGTTCACACACCTGAACGAAGATCAAACTGCATGGAAACAAACGAGCGCATCGTTTCTCGAAAAATCCGGGACGACCTCCGCAGGTACGGCTGGACGGTGTTGTCCACTGTGTATCACAACGTGGCCTTCATCCACACGCTGGGCTTGCACTGGAGCTACCAGCATCCGGATTTTGAGGTGCTGGGCCTGCCCGAAGCTTTGGGAACCGCTCTGCTGAACGAACTGGCACAGCGTGTCAAAAACGGGCAGCGCGTCCGGAGTGGGGATTTGCTTGAGGACGTCGCCGAGGACGTGGCACTTTGGGTCACCGCAAATCCACTCGATCCGGAGGGAACACCGCTGCTCAACGGCAGGCTGCGGATCATCTGGCCGGACAACGACGGTCGCTACCCGTGGGATGCAGACTGCGAACCCTGCAGCCGAACGCAGTTGCTGTTTCCGGATTCCACCATGCCCAACCGCGAGGAACTGGAAGCGCAGGCACTTTCGCAGTTTGCCCTGCCTACCTGAAGTGTTGTTTTGACTCACCGCAGAGGGCGTAGAGGATTGGTTTTAATTTTCTCTGCGCTCTCTGTGACTCTGTGGGATTCAGCGGCTCTTGCTTGCTGATGAGTCCTGCGCCAGCAGGTTCTGCATCTCTTCCTTCAGTGCCTCCCGCAGTTCCGGGCGTTGCATGGCCATGCGCAGCATCGAGGTCAGGTAGCCGAGCGGTTCGCCCACGTCAAAGCGTTCCCCCACCATCTCCACCGCCGAAACTTTCCCCTGCTGCGCGAGCAGATTGATCGCCTCCGTTTGGGTGAATTCGCCTTGGTGTTGGTGGCTGTGATCCGTGGCGCGCAGTGCCTCAAAGAGTTCCGGGGTGTAGAGGTAACGCCCGTAAGTGGCAAAGCTGCTGGGCGCGGTTCCGGGCTTTGGTTTTTCCACCATTTTCCGCACCTTCATGGGATTCCCCGTCGCTTCCGGGTCAATCACGCCGTAGCGGGAAAGTTCGTCCTCCGGAAGGGACTGTACGGTCAGAATGGTGTTTCCCGTCTGTTCCCACGCCTTGATGAGTTGGCAGCAAAGTGGAGGCTTGGCAAAAACAATATCATCCGGATAGGCGACCACAAACGGCTCGCCTTTCACAAACGGTTCGACGAGCATGAGCGCGTTACCCGTGCCCATCATGTGCTGCTGCCGCAGGGTGAAGATGTTTGCAGGCGAAGGCTGGATNAGTTCCAGCTTCTCCGACTGCTCGCTCTCCGCAAACGCCGAGGAGAGTTCCACCTCGCGGTCAAAGTAATCCTCCAGCACCTTCTTGCGGCGCGAGGAAACGAGCAGGATGTCTGTGATCCCGGAATCCACCATCTCCTGCACGATGTAGTCGATCGCCGGACGGTCGATGAGCGGGAACATCTCCTTGGGGATGGTCTTGGACGCGGGCAAGAAGCGCGTGGCGTAGCCCGCCGCGAGGATGACGCCTTTCATGCGTTTTTCAGTTAGAGGTTGAGCCAAGTTTGCGCGGTGGTTTCGTCAATCACTTGGATTCCGAACTTGTGGGCTTTCTCCAGCTTGGAGCCTGCGTTTTCTCCGGCGAGCACGAGGTCGGTTTTCTTCGAGACTGCACTGGTGATGTTGGCGCCCGCTTCCTCCAGTCGCTGTTTCCAGANATCACGAGCTTCGGAAAGCGCCCCGGTCAGCACGACCATCTTTCCGGAAAAATGAGGGTTGTCCGCCTCCAAGATCGCCTCCTCCTGCGGGCAAACACCCACCGCCAGCAGATCGTCCACCAGCGCCTGCTGGCGGGAATCTGCGAAGAAGGACGCGACGCTGTTCGCGATCACAGGGCCAATTTCGTCAATCGCCAGCAACTGCTCATGCTGCACTGTCTGCAGGGTTTGGAGGGTGCCAAAGCGTCGAGCAAGCAGGCGGGCGGTTTTCTCGCCAACGTTGGGAATCCCCAGCCCGTGCAGTAGAGCCGCCAGTCGGCAATGCTTGGAACGCTCCAGTCCGGAAACCACGTTTTCCGCAGATTTTTTTCCCATCCTCTCCAGTTGAGAGAGTGCCTCCACGTTGAGTCGGAACAAATCCGCAGGGGTCCGGACAAGCCCACGTTCCAACAACTGCACCACCAGCGCAGGGCCGATGGTTTCCACATCCAAGGCCCGCCGCGAGCAGAAGTGCAGAACCCGCTCGCGTACTTGATCCGGACAGTCCGGGTTTGTGCAAAGCCAATCGACCTCGCCTGCTTCGTGGCTCACTTTGTCATCACAGGCCGGACAGGTTTCTGGAGGCAGGATCGGCAGCGCATTGGGGAACCGTGCGGATCGAGCGACCGAGACGATTTTCGGAATGATCTCCCCGCCCTTCTCCAGCGTGACCAAGTCGCCAAGGTGCAGGTCGAGGTTGCGGACTTGCTCGAAATTATGGAGAGTCGCCCGTCCGACCATCGTGCCGTTGAGTTCAACGGGGTCGATCAGCGCGATGGGGGTGATTACGCCAGTGCGCCCCACGCCAAGCTCAATGCCCCGGATACGCGATTCCGCCTGCTCCGTGGAAAACTTGCAGGCCACTGCCCAACGCGGGGATTTGGCCGTGACCCCAAGTTGTCGTTGAGTGCTGTAGGCATCCACCTTGAGGACCACGCCGTCAACGGCATAGGGCAGTTCGGAGTGGTGCGTCCCCCATTTGCGGCAATACTCCAGAACCTCGGTGATGCTGGCTGCGAAATGCCGCTCCGGATTGACCGGAAAGTCGAGTTTCACAAGTTGGTCAAGTGCGGCCGAGTGCTGGGGGGTTTCGATTCCGGACACGCAGGCATACACGAAAACTCCAAGTCTTCTGCGACTCACCTCGCTCGTGTCCAGCGTGCGGAGCGTTCCAGCGGCGGCGTTGCGGGGATTCCGGAAGAGTGGTTCGTTTTGTGTGGCACGACGCTGGTTGAGTTTTTCAAAGGCGTCTTTGCTCAGGAAGACCTCACCGCGTACTTCAAGATCAAGGGGTTCTGGCAATGCAACGGGCAGTTCCGGAATNGTCCGCAGGTTGGCCGTCACCTCGTCGCCTGCTGTGCCATCGCCCCGCGTGACTGCCGTGGCCAGTCGTCCTTTTTCGTAGATCAGCGAAATGGCAAGGCCGTCAATCTTGAGTTCGCAGGTGTAGCTCAGGGTGGACACCCCCAGGGGTTTGCGCAGGTTCTCATCCCACTCCAGAATTTCCTGTTCGGAATAGAGATTTCCGAGACTGAGCATGGGGATGGCGTGCCGCCGGGAGGGAAACGCCTCCTGTTGGTTTGCAGCGAATTGCAGCAAGGGCGATACGTTTGCAAGAGACTCTCCCACCTGCGCTTCCAATGCGTTGAGTTGAGACACCAAACCATCGTACTCCACGTCCGGAACCGTGGCTACATCGCAGTAGTAGTCGTGGTTGAGGTCGTGAACACGCTGGACNAGATCGGTGGTTTNCGACATGCGTTTACTGACAGAAAAGTTTACGCCAATTTAGGCAAACCCCCAGCAAGTTGCCATCGGTTTTTGCGGTCAATCCACAGACGACTTGTCATTCTCTCCAAAAAGCGGGAAAACTCCATGCTTTGAGTCCTTGCGTCCCAAAACGATGAAAACCGCACCTCAGCGTCGCGTCAACTCTTGGAAACACCAGCAGGAGGATCAACTGGAATGGCTTTATGGCACCCATTCAGTGTTGGCGGCACTCCGGCACAAGCGCCGCAAGCTAGTCGGGCTGCACCTGAAGGATTCCGGGCAGGGGCGCTTGCAAGCCTTGGTTGAGGCAGCAAAAAAATCAGGAGTGCCCATTCATTACGAAGCGTCCCGCTGGTTCAGTGACAACTTGGGGGAATCGGTCCACCAAGGCGTTGCCTTGCAGTGCGGCCCGCTGTCCCTGCTTGATGAAGCGGAATTGCCTCCACCCAATTCCGGCAAGCCAAATCTGGTGTTTGTGCTGGATGGTGTGGAAGACCCGCACAACCTGGGAGCGATTGTCCGGACTCTCGGTTTTTTCGGGGTCAGCGCGGTGGCGATCCCCAAGGATCGTGCGGCNGCCCTCTCGCCTGTTGCCGCCAAGGCTTCGGTGGGTGCACTGGAATGGTTTTCGGTGGTGAGGGTCACGAACCTGCATCGTTTTTTGGAGAGGCAGAAAAAGCGCGGCTACTGGGTGGTCGGACTGGACGGTGCATCCCGAAACCCCCTCCGGCAACTGGAATGGGATCGTCCGCTGATGGTGGTGCTGGGTGCCGAAGGGAGCGGATTGCGCCCCTTGACGAAACGCACCTGCGACTGGCTGGTGAGCATTCCGGGAACGCCGGAGGTGGAATCGCTCAACGTGAGTAACGCCGCTGCAGTCACCTGCTATCACTTGCGGAATACCGTGAGTGTCCCGGAATTTGCAACTCCCTTGAAAACAGCACCTGCTGACCATTCCTCTGAGTTCGTGTCGTGAAGAAATTCCGGTTGCAGACCGCATTGAAAGTGAGGGAGCGCCTAGAGAAACTCTACCAAAAGGCACTTGCTCAAGAAGTGCAGACCTATCAAAAACTGCTGGACCAGTGCCAAGTGCTGCACGAGAGCCAGTCCGAAAACCGCACCGCGTTGGACACCTCGAAGCAGCACGGGTTTACGATGCCCCAGTTGCAAGTCCGGGATCGCTTCGAGCAGCGCCTGCAATACCTGATTGAAATCTCAGAGACACAAATCCAGCAGCAAGCACAGATGGTGGAAGTCAAGCAACAGGAACTGATTGGGGCCACCCAGAAGAAGCGCATTCTGGAAATCCTCCAAGAAAAACAGGAGCGCGAAGAGCACGAAATAGAAGAACGCGAAGCAGGAATGGAAGCGGACGAAATTGCCCAGAATCTCTGGCGCAGACCTCCAGAAACCTAAGTCAGGATTGCAAAACAGACCTGCAGCGATGAAAATGAACCTCGTGCCTGAAGATCCCCAAACCAGTAGATGTCATGAAAAATAAAAATAAAATCATTATCTTGGGAGTTTTATTGGTGGTGACTTGTCAGGCAAGGCCCGCTTATAGCATACCTTCTTCGCTAGATGAACTTTCAGAGTCCGTCAAGGCGCTCTGCAGGGATTACGGACTGGAGTTCTGCGCCGGACCTCCCAAGGATGCGGCAGGAGACACACCGAAAAAGCGCGAGTTCACGGAGACGGAAAAGCAAATCCTCTCCCGGCTCGTTGAGCAGTCGGAGCAGATCAAGCAACGGGAGATGGAACTGTCCCGACGAGAGGCGCAGTTCAAGGCGTTTCAGGAGGACATCCAGCGGCAGATCAGCCAACTGGAGAAACTCCAAAAGAAGATTGCAGACGACATCTCCAAGAAGAAGTCGCAAGATCAGGTGAAACTGGACAAGGCCGTCTCGTTTTACGCCAAGATGGACGCTGCCACAGCGGCACAGTCCATTGCAAAGCTTGATCAGTCAACGGCAGTCCGCATCCTCACTCGGATGAAGGACAAGCAAGCCTCGGAGGTGCTGGCCAATATGGGACCAGACAAATCCGCCGAACTGATTACCAAGATCACCAAAAAATAAACGACCCTCGGCACGGTGGCGGAGGGTTTTCGGAAAGGACGCCAACGTGTTGATTCCCTCGATGACGGGGCAAACCCCGTCTACGCCCAACCCGGCAGCCGCCGGGGGTGAGGCCGCCGAGTCTTCCCAAACACATTCTGAATTTGAGACTCTCTTGAATGGAGCCTCTGGCGAGCCAGACCTCGCCTGGGCATTGGAGGCTGAACAAGCCCCGGAACTCTCCGAAACTCTGGAGGGTGAACTTTCAGTGGAGGCGTTTGCAGATTTCCAAGCGGAAGAGAAGCTTGGCGACAACGAGGATTTCCTGCTGGCCGCACTGGCCCCGAACGCCCTTTCCGAAGATCTTCGTGCATCCGGAGCAGCACTCAACCCCCGCCAGGGCTTTTCCGAATTCCAGTCGCTGCCCAAAACTCCGGAAATGCTCAAGTCCGAGTATTTCCAGAACACAGCGGCCCTCAAGTCCGAGGTGCTGGAAGTGCAGGATCCCCGCATTGCCGATTTTGAGACGATGCGCCCCGCCCCCAGCCTTGAAGAGCAAATCTTTACCGAGCAGGTAGCAAAGAAAGACATGGACCTGCCGGAGTTTGAGCGTTTCCTGCGGTCGCCGCAGGAAACCCGTCACCTTCCGGGAGCCGAGCCACTGAAGGCCAAGGACGTGTTGGCACAGTCCAAGCTTGCAGAGGTTCCGGTCGAAGAGCTTGAGCAGTCACAGATTCCAACGGCACGTCAAGCGCTGTATGCCCAAACAGGAGAGGCGGAGCGGTTTGAGTTCTCCATGCGCGACTTGAATCAGGTGCTGACCCGCACTCCGGAAGCGCAAGCCGTGCAGTCCAACACCAGTTCGGTGATTGCCCCGTTGGCTATAGACGCGGCTATGGTTCGCATGGAAGCCGGAGCCTCCGTGAAGGAAGTTCCGATCTTGCAAGCCTCGCAAGACCTTCCCTTTGACATCGAGCAGGTCGTCAGCCGAGTCCGTGTGATGAGCAACGGTGAAACGCAGGAAATCACCCTGCGGATGGAACCGGAGCACTTGGGGCGTGTCTTGCTGAAGGTTCGGCAGGCCGGCAACCAACTCACCGTTGAGATGCGGGTGGACAACCCCGCCGCCAAGCAAATAATCGAAGCCGGGTTTGACACCCTGCGCAGTCGGTTTCTTGATCAGGAATTCGCCTATCAGGACATGCGGATGAATGTCAACGTGGATCAACGCGGATCACAACAGCAGGCGCAACAAGAAGCGTTTCATGAAGAACTGGTTGGCAACATCCGGCCCGGCGAAACGGAAGTAGATTCCGTACTCGACACCCCCCGGACACAGCGCCACGACGGCAGCTTGAGTGTCCTCGCCTAACACAATGAACAGTGCTAACTGCTAACTAGTGCTTGGCCGAAAATTAGGTAACTCCATGATTTTTAATGGTATTCACCTATCTTCAAGAAACGAAGATTTTGGGAAAACTCATCAAAAATCCCATTTTTTGCTGATTTTGACCATCTGAACACGGTATCAAACAAATCTTCATCCTGTGAAATTGAAGAAATGTCATTTAATATCAGCAATTTGGATATTTTTCGGCCAAGCACTAACTAATAACTGAACATGCAAGCAAGTCAAGTCCAGCAGGCCATCACCACTGCTAAATCCACTCAGCAGAACATGACCGCCCGGGGAACGGCGGACAACCGTGAGTTGGGTAAGCAGGATTTTCTGAACCTGCTGATGACCCAGTTGGCTAATCAGGATCCCACCGATCCAATGAAGCCGGAGCAGATGATGCAGCAGATGGCGTCTCTGGGAACCGTTGAACAGTTGCAGAACCTCAACGCCCAAACCCGGCAGGTGATTGGCTTGCAGAAGCAAATCGCTCGCGCCAGCGCCAGCAGCCTGCTCGGACGCGATGTGGAAGTGGGTTCGACCAGCCTGTCGGTGCAGAGTGGGGTGACGCAGCCTGTCAGCTTCAAACTACAAGACGATGCCGAACGGGTCGCGGTGCATGTCTTCGGCACTGGAGGAGACCTCGTGCGCCGTGTGGACCTCAAGGCTCAAGGCATGGGCGAACACCAGTTTGTCTGGGATGGACTTGACGGCGATGGCGACACCATGCCGGATGGCAACTACCGCTTTGATGTTGTCGCTAAGACCGCCGAAAACGGCGAGGTGCCCGTGGTGATCTCCAAGACCGGGATCGTTGCCGGAGTGCGCTTCGATGGCGAGCAACCGCTGGTGAAGATCAACGGTGATTGGATGGTGGCCAACAAGATTATGGGGATGAGCAACCTGAGCGAACGTCGCTTTGGGCAAGCCACCCCGCTGCCTCTCAAAGAGGATTTGCTGCCTGCAGCCACACTGGTGGAACTCCAGCGTCGGCAGATGCAGGTGGAGGATTGATTTTCACACGACGATTTTAACCCCGGGGCAGCACGCCCCGCAATCTGAGCAAGGAGCGAATCTATGGCCCTTCTGGGATCTCTTCAAACAGGCGCAAGTGGTGTCAAGACCTATGG
The DNA here is from genome assembly GCA_002726945.1 of Deltaproteobacteria bacterium. Classification (GTDB taxonomy): domain Bacteria; phylum SAR324; class SAR324; order SAR324; family NAC60-12; genus UBA8110. Next base: position 10,380 of record PBTB01000027.1, read on the forward strand.
CAAAGCCATGCAGGTCACGGGTAACAACATCTCGAACGTCAACACTTTTGGTTTCAAGCGCAACATCATCGCCTTTGAAGACCTGCTCGGCAACGACTATCCGCAAGGCCGCTCGTTCACCAAAGTCAGCAACGGGGTGAAGATTGGCAGCGTTGAGATGGAAGTCTCTCAGGGTGCCTTGGAAAGCACTCAGCTCACAACGGACTTGGCCATCGCTGGAGGTGGCTATTTCACGGTGATTGACCCCAGCACGAGCAATGAGTACTTTACCCGAAACGGGCAAATGTCGTATGACAAGGACGGTTTCTTGGCCACCCCAAGGGGCTATCGGGTTCAAGCCTTAGAGGTGGACCGCATCACCAAGGAGAGCAAGGGACTGCCGGGGTCGCTGAAGATTTTGGGACTGGTGGACCCGCCACAACCGTCAGGAGATGGGCGTAACAACACCGGCATGAAAATCGCGGCCAATTTGGACGCGAACGCCGTGGTGAAGGATGTGCCCTTCGACCCCACCAACGTCCGGGACACGATGTACAACTTCGCGACCTCGACGACGGTGTACGACCAGTATGGGAACACGCACACCGCCTCCGTGGTCTTCCGCAAGCGTCCAGACCTTCCGGAGCAGGTGGACGCGGGAACCGGCCTGCCCATTCCTGGCAGTGGCGTCCGCAACCAGTGGGAGTACTACCTGCTGTTTGACGGAGCCTCGCTCGGACAGGTTCCCGGAACGATGCTCGCGGTGGGAGGCGGGTTTATGCAGTTCACTGGAGATGGCAAGCTGATCGCCGCAACGAGTGGAAGCTTTGAGGCTCAGCCCGGCGGGGTGGGTCCGGATGGACAGCCGTTGCCGGGAGGACCACCCCGGTTGATTCCACAGCCGGTTGATCCGGAAACCGGAGTCCCGCAGTTCGCGGTGCCGTTCAACGGTGAGGATCCGATCGTCTTGGGCCTGCATCTTGGTGACGGCTTCAACCCGGACGATCCCACGGATCCCCGGACAGGTTTGGATGGGATCACCCAGTTTGCCGGGAAGTACAATGTTGTCGAAGCCAGTGCCGATGGCAACGGTTCTGGAAACCTGGAAAGCATCTTTGTCGAAGCCGACGGTACGGTGACTGGGGTTTTCGATTCAGGATACAACCGCCCGATTGGCCGTATCATCCTCACCAAGTTTGACAACGCGGGCAAGCTCGCCCAGCTTGGTGACAACCTTTTGGTCGAAACGCTTAGTTCCGGCAAGAAGGTGACAGGTGAACCTGGAACCGCGGGATTCGGCGAAATCCGCAGTCAGATGCTGGAGCAGTCCAACGTGGACCTTTCGCTGGAATTCGTGAAGATGATTGAATCGCAGCGCGCCTTCCAAGCCAACGCTAAGACCGTGACCACCAGTGATGAGATGATCGTTGATCTCGTCAACATGAAACGCTAATCGCCTTCCTCCTGAGCTGCGGGATGCTCCCGCAGTTCTCCGCTTTTTCCAGTAATTCCCAGACAATCGCTCAAGCCTGAACATGCTTGTGCGTGGTTTTGTCCCTAGTGCTCTACCCGGATTTCAGGAAATCTTGAGGAATTGGTACCGAGGGTCGGGCTCGAACCGACACGGGGTTGCCCCCACCAGATTTTGAGTCTGGCGCGTCTACCAGTTTCGCCACCTCGGCAAGGGCTTTTTGTGGTGTGCAGCATGACCGTCCCTTGGAGCCGACGCCTTCCGACTCTCCCGCCGGGCGACCCCGGCAGTACCCTTGGCGCCGGAGGGCTTAGCATGCGGGTTCGGGA
>PBTB01000028.1 GCA_002726945.1 Deltaproteobacteria bacterium
AGTCTCCCCCTTGAGGGTTGTTCCTCTGAAAATCGGGAACAATCACTGTAAACCGGGGGAAACGTACCGGAAAACGCCGTCTCCTTGCAAAATCCCAACACTTGACAGGGCGAATTTTGCTGAGGACAGGCACCAACACTCAAGAAGGGGACTATCGAAAATTTATATCGCAGCCTTATCGACTGGCTTGAGTTTAGCCTAATATCACTCTGTGTAACCTCAGTTTTTATGACGAAATCATGAGAACACAGGAGTCAGAGTGGAGGAGCCTGACTCCTGAGTGCTTCCCATCGGACCCACACACACAAACAACAGCCTCGCCTTGCTTGACGCAGCAAGCGGTGGGAAATCAGACCCGAAAGAGATTCAAATGTGGGCCGTAATCCCGATCAAGCATGTGAACGAGGCGAAGCACCGCTTGGCGTCCATCCTCAGTCCTGGCGAGCGACAGGCGCTGTTTGAGGCAATGTTCGAGGATGTGTTGACGGCAGCGCTGGCGGTTCCGACGCTGGAAAAAGTGGTGGTGGCAACGGTGTGCCCGACGGCGTGTGAGATTGCTAAGCGGCACGGCGCGTCCGCGCTGTCCACCGGGCAGGACGAGGGCCAGACTGCAGCGGTTGCACGCACCGCAGCGACTTTGGAAACGCAAGGCATTGAGGGTATGTTGATGCTTCCGGGAGACATTCCGCTCGTCACCACCGAGGAAATCCAAACGGTGCTGGCGGTGCATGGCAACTCCCCCGCCATGACGATTGTTCCAGCACGAGATGAGTTAGGCTCGAACTGCATCGCCCTCTCACCGCCAACGGCAACTCCCCTGCGTTTTGGGACAAACAGCTACTTCCCGCATCTGGACACCGCCCGGAGGCTCGGACTGGAATTGCACACCCCCAAGCTTCCCGGAATCGGCCTCGACATCGACACACCGGAGGATCTGAAGAAACTTTGCCGACAGCCGACGCGGACACGGGCGCAGGAATACTTGCAGGGGCGAAGGATTGTGCAGCGCTTGAGCGACTTTGAGCTTAGCAATTCGCAGACTTTTGTGAGAACCACAAGAACTTATCGTGAATGATTAAATTTCAAATAACTGAAATAATGTAATTTTTGTAGTAAAACTCTGAAGTGTTGGTGCCCGTCCTCAGCAAGATTTAGCCCCGCTAAGTGTTGTTATTTTGCAAAGAGACGGCGTTTTCCGGTGCGTATACCCCGGGTTACAGTTCTTTTTCCAGATTTTCAGAGGAACAACACTCAAGAGGAAGGCCATCAGTTTCTTGATGCCGATGGAATCAATGGATTTCTAGAGAATTTTATTAAAATTTATTGAATAATAACAATGATTTTACATAAAAAAATATTTTTAATTCCAATAAGGTTTAGTGCATGAACAACCCTCTCTTGGAATCTTTTCTGGAGCAGCGCCCCACAGTTGCGGAGGCGCTGGCCCTTGCCGGAGTCACTGACATGCAGAAGCTGACTCAACTCGCCGGACGACTCCGGGATCAGGGGCACGGCAACCTCGTTTCGTACTCCCGCAAAATCTTCATCCCGCTCACCAAGCTCTGCCGCGATTTCTGCCACTACTGCACCTTCGCCCAGCCTCCGAGCCAGCTGCGTCGCGGCTTCATGACTCCGGACGAGGTGTTGGCCCTTGTCAGGCAGGGGGAGGCTGCTGGCTGCAAGGAGGCGCTGTTCACCTTGGGCGACAAGCCGGAACTGCGCTACCGGGCGGCGCGGGAGGAACTGGCGGACTTGGGGCACGAAACCACGCTTTCCTACCTTGCTGAAATTGCGGGACGGGTTGTTTCCGAAACAAAACTTCTGCCCCACCTCAACGCCGGGGTGATGTCTGCCGAGGATTTGCGGAAGTTGCGTCAGGTCTCGGTTTCGCAGGGCTTGATGCTGGAAAGCTCGTCCCCGCGCCTAAGCCAAAAAGGCGGGCCGCATCACGGTTCTCCGGACAAGCACCCGGAGCTTCGTCTGGAAACAATCCGGCTTGCGGGTGTCGAGAAAATTCCGTTCACCTCCGGAATCCTGATCGGGATTGGGGAAACCCGGCGGGAGCGCATCGAAGCGCTGCTGGCCTTGCGGGAGTTGCACGAACAGCACGGGCACCTTCAGGAAATCATCATCCAGAACTTCCGGGCCAAGTCGGACACCAAGATGGCGAAGGCTCCGGAACCGAGCCTCGAAGAACTGCTGTGGACGATTGCGGTGGCACGGATCATCTGCGGCCCGGAAATGAATCTTCAGGCTCCCCCCAACCTCAGTGCCGGGAAGCTCTCAGCCTTGGTCGAGGCAGGAATCAACGACTGGGGGGGCGTCTCTCCGGTGACCCCCGATCATGTCAATCCGGAAGCCCCGTGGCCGGAACTGCTGGAATTGTCGCAGGCCACCGCCGAGTGCGGGAAACTGCTGACGGAACGGCTGACCGTCTATCCGGGCTATGCCGTTGCAGGCGAAGCGTGGCTGGACAAGACCGTGCGTCCGCAAGTCCGGGGTTTGACTGATGGAGAAGGTTGGGCTCGTGTCGATTCGTGGTCTCCCGGACAGGGAATGTCGCCGCCGAAAATGGAGGGAGATCCGTGGGGTATCCGGAAAGGCGGAGTCAGCCGGAAAATGGAGGAATTGCTGGTGAAAACCACAACTACTGCGGAGTGGTCGGAAGTGGAGATCGAACAGTTGTTGCGCTCACGCGGAGATGATTTTGAGGCCGTTTGCGCAGCTGCCGATACGCTCCGGAAGCAAGTGAGTGGAGAAGTCGTCACCTATGCGGTCAACCGCAACATCAACTACACCAACATCTGCTATTTCCGTTGTGGATTCTGTGCGTTTTCCAAGGGAAAGATGTCGGAAAACCTGCGGGGCAAACCCTACAACCTCGGGTTGGACGAGATCGTGCGACGCACCGAAGAAGCGTGGTCCCGGGGGGCAACGGAGGTTTGTCTGCAAGGCGGGATTCATCCGAGTTACACCGGACAGACCTACCTCGACATCTGCACCGCGCTCAAGGCTGCTGTTCCGGAAATGCACCTCCACGCCTTCTCACCGCTGGAAATCTGGCAGGGGGCGCAGACGCTCGGCCTGACCGTTGCGGATTTTTTGCGTCGCTTGCACGATGCCGGACTCGGCACCCTGCCCGGAACCGCCGCTGAGGTGCTGGACGACGAGGTGCGGGCGGTGATCTGTCCAGACAAGCTTTCAACGGCGCAATGGCTTTCCGTGATGCGCGACGCGCATGAGGTCGGTTTCCGCACCACCGCTACCCTGATGTACGGCCATGTCGAAACGCCCCGGCAGGTGGCACGTCACTTCCTGCGCTTGCTCGAACTCCAACGGCAGACCGGGGGCTTCACCGAATTCGTGCCCCTGCCCTTCGTGTACATGGAAGCTCCGCTTTATTTGAAAGGCAAAGCCCGCCCCGGGCCGACTTTTCGAGAGGCGGTGCTGGTCCATGCCGTGGCTCGGCTGGTGCTGCATCCGCATTTTTCAAACATCCAGACCTCATGGGTGAAGATGGGTCCGGAAGGCGTGAAAGCCTGCCTCAACACCGGAGTCAACGACTTGGGGGGCACGCTGATGAACGAGAGCATCACCCGCGCTGCAGGCACGGTCCACGGGCAGGAACTGTGTCCGGAAGGCATGGAATCTTTAATTGAAAGTGTTGGGCGCATCCCTCGTCAGCGCACCACTCTTTACGAAACACCGAACCTGCAACAAACCGCCAAATCCTACGGTCACACCGAACCCGTCTCGCTGGGGGAATTGCCGCTGGCGGGGTGACAATCCGCATAGAGTGTTCCCGTTTCGGTTTAGGCTTCATGCGACCTGGTGCCACGCCACGTCTCAATGGGAGTTGTCGCAGTGTTTGGAATGCGCCGGGGAATACGTGCCGGGAAACGTTGTTGATTTTCAAAATACCAACCCTTTTACAGGGTGAATCTTGCTGAGGACAGGCACCAACACTCAAGTAGGCGTCTGTCTCAGTTTAAAACAGTGTGAAAAGGAGGACCTAATGGCTAATATCAGCTTGGAAAACGAGGGATTGATCGATGGCATGCCTCGGGATGAGCGGGGATTCTGGCACCCTGAAAAAGGGACAGGTGCCCCCAGTCCTTTGTTTGCCTGGCCACCCAAGCCCCTCGAGGCTTTCAAATACCTGTTTCGTTTCCCAGGTTACCTGTATCCGTGGAATATGATCTATTTTGGCATCGCCACGTGCACGTGGCTCTACTTCCAGCCGGCCTTGTCCCGCTGTGTCTCCTTCCAACTCGACTGGATCCTGGAGATGTTTGTCCGCAACCTTGTGCTGCTGGTCCTCATCAATAGTACCTGGCACTACTGGTTCTGGTCGCGTAAGTCCCAGGGGCTCCAGTACAAATACAATGCCGAGTGGCTGGCAACGGGAAAGCGGAAGTTCCTCTGGGGGGACCAGCTGCGCGACAACATCTTCTGGTGTTGTTGCAGTGCGGTTCCGATCTGGACGGCGTATGAAGTGCTGATGATGTGGGCCTATGCCAACGAGCTGCTGCCCTACATCGATCCACGAGAAAATCCGGTCTACTTTATCGTGCTGCTGGTCTGCATGCCCATGATTCGAATCTTCCACTTCTACTGGTTCCATCGTCTCNTGCACTGGCCTCCNCTCTTCAAGCGGGTGCACTACCTCCATCACAAAAACATCAATGTCGGNCCTTGGTCCGGTCTGGCCATGCATCCNATTGAGCACCTGGTTGTCTTCAGCAGTGTGCTGATTCACTGGATTGTGCCCTCGCATCCCATCCATATGCTGATGAACACCCAACACAATGCNCTNNCNCCGGCTCANGGGCATTCCGGGTTCCAGCAGTTGGTTCTCAAGGGGAACCTCCGGGTTNGTGGTGCCAGCAGTTATTTCCATCATCTGCATCACCGCTTCTTCGAGTGCAACTATGGGGAACCCATGATGCCGTTGGATTATTGGTTCGGGAGCTATCACAATGGCTCTCCCGAGGCCCACGAAGCGATCCTGAAGCAGCAAGCCCAGAAAAACATGAGGTACAGTGCCTAGCCCGGATATTTCATAAATTCAGTGAGTGAAAATGTTTGAAAAAGAACTTTCCATCGATAGCCGAGTATCGCTTAGCGATGGCAACAGTATTCCTCTCTTGGGGTTAGGCACTTGGGCAGCACAACCAGGTGGCGAAACCCGAGATGCGGTCGCGTTCGCCTTAGAAACTGGCTACCGACATATTGATACCGCGAAGTTGTACAACAATGAGCGGGATGTGGGTGAGGCTGTACGTGAAAGTGGCATCGCGAGAGCAGAAATTTTCATCACGACCAAGTTATGGAATTCCGACCAGGGTTATCAATCGGCACACGACGCTTTTAACCGCAGTATGGATGAACTCGGACTAGACTACGTAGACCTATATCTCATTCACTACCCTGTCAAAGATTTGCGCATGGATTCCTGGCGTGCCCTTGAAGAAATCAAGGCTTCCAGCCGCGCCCGCTCAATCGGTGTCAGCAATTTTTCCCATAAACATCTTCAGGAACTGTTTTCACACTCAGAGACACGACCTGTGGTCAACCAGATCGAACTCAGCCCATTCCTGCAGCAACCGTCCATCACTGCTTTCTGTCAAGTGGAGGGTATACAGCTTACGGGTTACTGCCCACTGGCTAAGGGACGTCGCCTCGACAACACCATTCTCACCAGCATTGCAGAGAAACATGGCAAGTCATCAGCACAGGTGATGATTCGGTGGGCCCTACAAAAAAGACAGGCCGTGATACCAAAATCAAGCAATCCGGCACGAATTACACAAAACGCAAACATTTTTGATCTTCAGATCAGCGCAGATGAGATGGTGCAACTGGACGGGCTGGACGATGATTACCGATTCTGCCCTGATCCACTGTCCATGCCTTGAAAAGCGATTTTGGAAGAAGTGATCGTAGAGAAATAACCTGAGATCGCTCTTCCCTCAGGCGCCTCTTACGGTGAGCAACGAGGTCCTGTTGATGCCGGCGCTTGTAAAGACTGAGCACCTGCGCGAAACGCTCGATTTCACCCCAAGCTATTCGGTGGAGGAAGGGATCGAGCTTTATGTTGACTCTCACCAGTGCTTGATCATCTCGATCTCCGGGTTTGAGGTCGTATATAAGGACAATACCGGTGTATGGGCGTTCGGCGACTGCGTCACAGCCAGCATGATCATGTCAGCCACATCCTCTGGCTGAGCCAGTTTCGACAGATTGTCCTTGTGGTTATCGCGTCGCATCTTTGTGTCTACGGGTCCCGGTTCGACCAAGGTGGCTTTCACTCCATGTGAAAGACCCTCGTTGTTGGTCACCCCAGTGAATCCGCTCACGCCAAACTTGGCAGCACAGTAAGCGCCATACCTGGCACCCGGGTGCCTGCCGGCGAGAGAGGAGACGTTGAGGATATGCCCATGTCCTTGCTCACACATGTGACTAAAAACGGCCTGCGTGCAGAGAAAGACCCCTTTAAGATTAACGGCTAGGTTGAGGTCCCAGAGTTCCTCGGTTATCTTCGGGATGGGTGAGGTACCTGCCACCCCCGCGTTGTTCACGAGGATATCGACCTTTCCAAAGCGCTCTAGGGTCTTCTGGACCATCGACTGTACTTCCGACTTATTCGCTACATCCGTGGGAACCGCAAGCGCTTCCCGCCCTGTTTTTTGAATCTCTTCCGCGACCGCCTCGATCTCTGAGACGGTCCTTGCCACCAGAACGACATTCGCACCCTCATGGGCAAAGGTGAGAGCTGTCGCCCGGCCAATTCCACGCCCGGCGCCGGTTACAATAGCAGTTTGATCTTTTAGTTTCATGTTCAATTTCTCCTTGTTATTTCAGAATTTAAGCTCTTCCGGGTCTAATTCCCCGCAGCTTGCTGCGAATCAATACCCAAGACGATGGTCAGGAACGAGAAAAAACCTCCCCAGCCAAGGGGCCGCCACGGTCTCGGTCCCCTCAGTTTCAAGCGATCTGCCATCTACCCCTGAACAGGGTGACTCCGGCAGCAATCACGCCGAATATCCCTGCAACGAGGGCAATGATTCCACCTGCTTTTGCATTTTGTCTCCTCCATTCAGGTTGAGTTCACAAGGCCACGGTGGCAATCCTGGCCTTTCGGGTTTGGACCATCGCACGGGTCCGGACATCGGAGGGTTTGAGTTCAATGGCCCCACGCCGCTTGAGGGTGAACATGGCACTCTCATCCACAGGCTGGCCATCAACAAAAGCGCTGTCCACCGAGACCTGCCGGGTCTGGCGGGTGTCGTTGTTGATGGTGATGCGGACCTGAAGTTCATTGAGGTTCACAGAAGTCATGATGTACAAGTCATCAAGTTCCTTGACGGCACGGTCCACGTTCTCCGAAAGCCGCGCCTGCAACACCAGTTTTCCATCCTGCTCCACGAGCGCAACCCCGAAGAGTCCCTGGACGGGGGTGGCACTCCCTTTGGTGATCAGGGTTTCAACCTCGACGTTCATGGCGTCGAACATCTCGCCCTTGAGGCTTTCACAGTTGAGAAACTTGAGGGTAGCGTACCGACCCAGCACTCCGAGGATCTTGGCCCGGTCCTTCTCGCAATTGTCCTGGTTGCTGATCGGGATCATCAGCCGCGAGGGAAAGCTCACGGACTCGCCCGTCTCCGCCACATCAAGGATGTCGCGCAGGAAGATTTCCGTCATGAGTTCGGTCTTGCAGCCGAACAGCACCCCGACGGTCAGCAAGACCGCAAGGAACTTGAAAAGGATGGACGTTATCTGGGCAGGTTTGGAAATGTCCGGAAAACCAGGCAAAAAGCTGGCGTTTTGCGAGGGCGTGCTAAGACTGCCCCCAAAGTTGCGTTGCGTAAGGACCATATGGCGTCTTGAAAAAAGGGGTGCGTCCGTGGGCGGAAGCGGATCTTGCGCCCGGACTTTTCCTCAGTCTATAGCGGTGGCCCGGGGCTGTCAACCGGTTTTTTTGGAACAAATTACTCGAAAACGCCCTTGAAACCCGCATTGAGCAGGGTTTTTTTAAAAAATTATTGGTTAATTCCCCACATTGAGCAGGTTGTTTTTTAAAAATTAGGATTTAATTCGTAATAAAATCAGTAACTTAGGATTTATGTTAAAAAACATAATATTATCAATATTTTATAGAAATACAATACACTCAAATTAAACGTCATCAACTAACTGTTAAATAATTTT
>PBTB01000029.1 GCA_002726945.1 Deltaproteobacteria bacterium
GACTATTTATAAGTTACTGATTTTATTACGAATTAAATCATAATTTTTAAAAAACAACCTGCTCAATGTGGGTATTAATATTATTTTTATAGTAAAATCCGTTAAAAATCGAACACTATGATATAGAAAAATATTGTTTAATATCAATTGTTTGACTGTTTGTGTTCCAGTCTAAATTTGTCCTAGAACTAGTAGCTTTTACCATAATGAAATTGGGGTGTCTTCTGAGCAGGGATCACCGAAAAACAGGGCTGGTGGACTTGTTGCGGGTCACCAATCCCTCATTTGCGGTCAACTCCACCACCCCTCTGGACTTCAGGGCCAGCGGTTTGTCAGGTGCAGGATTGGTTTTACTTGCTGCACTGACGAGTTGAATCCGCGGCAGCATTCAACGGCTACTTCGGCAGTGGGCGTCGAGGCGGCTGGTCAAACCGCATTGGAGTGATCGGCTCGTCCTCCAGACGTTTCAGCATCACCGCAACGGCGCGTTCGAGCTGCAAGTCTCGTCCTTCCTGATAGGACTGGGGAGAGTCCTCCACCTCGATGTCCGGATCGACTCCGTAGTTTTCGACGGACCATCCGGCGTGGTGGAACCAGATGGAGTATTGCGGCTGGGTGGTGGTGGTGCCGTCCACAAGCTGGTAGCGGCTGTCGATGCCGATCACCCCACCCCAAGTGCGTTTGCCGACCACCGGCCCCAAGCCGAGCTCCCGGAAACTCGCGGTGAACATGTCGCCGTCCGAACCCGTGAACTGGTTGGTGAGTGCCAGCAGGTGGCCGCGCAGGGTGTGGTAGGGGTATGGTTCCGGAGTCCCCCAGCGTGGCACATCGTAACCAAGGTGCCGGTGCATCAGTTTTTCCAGAATCAGTGGGGAGACCATGCCCCCGGCGTTGTAGCGCACATCGATGATGAGACCGTCCCGGTCCACTTGCGCGAGATAGCCCCGGTGAAACTCAGAGATTCCCAGTTCCGCCATGTCCGGAATGTGGAGGTATCCCACCCGTCCGGAGGTCGCTTCGGAGATAAACTTCGCGTTCGTCTGCACCCATTCGCGGTAGCGGGCGTTGCGCTCGGAGGCAAGCGTGCGGACCACCAGATGGCGCGGCGTGTCCGGCGTGTCCTGTGACGCAACCGTGAGGATGATCTGTTCTCCAGCCTGATTGACGAGCAGTGCGCCCGGAGTGGTTTGGGCATCCAGCGGCATTCCGGCAACTCCCAGCAGCAAGTCACCAGGCTGCACCAGCACTCCTGGTTCGGCCAGCGGGGAGTGCCCGTTGCGGCACCACAAATCTCCGGCGTAAATGTGCTGAAACACCCACGCCGAGCGTTCCGGATCGTAATCCAAATCCGCGCCCAGCCAGCCCACCGGATAGCGTGGACTAAACGGATAATCCCCGCCGTACTCGTAGGCATGGGAGGTGCCGAGTTCTCCCTGCATTTCCCAAATCAGATCCGAGAGTTCCGAGCGCGAGCCAATGCGCGGCAGCAACTTCTCGTAACGTTTGAACACCCGCTGACAGTCCACCCCGGACATGTCTTCGGTCCAGAAAAATTCCTGCTGAAGCCGCCACGCTTCCCGGAACATTTGCACCCATTCTTGCGGATAGTTGATGGAAATCCGCACCCGCGACAAATCCAGCCAACCCGTGCGGCGCGAGGGCGTGTCGTCGCTATCCTCTGGAACCGGCACTCCGGCTTCCAGCACCCGCACTCGTGTTCCAGAAGTGTAAAGCAGGGTCCGGCCCGTCACGGAAACTTGCAGGGTGCCCACATCTTGTGCCAGCGTTTCCCGCTCGCCTTTCTCGAAATCCCACACCCAGAGCAAACCCTCCTCCTGATTCAGGTTGTCCGGAGGTTCGTCCATCGAACCACGGATGGGGTATTCGGTGAAGAGGACGCGGTTGGGCAACCCGACCACCTGCTCGTAAAGACTTTCTGGTACCGGAAACTCGACCACCCGCTTTTGGATGCCCTCAAGATCAATGGTGATCTGGAGGCTGGGAGTTGGATCGGGGTTTGATGTGTCTTTCTTTTGGGATTTGGCTCCTTTGGGATTGGGTTTCTCTGCCCTGCTGTCGGGGGGAGGCGGAGCAGGTGGTGGTTCGTCCTTGAGCCCGGGGGGGCGGGGCAACTCCAAAAAGGGGCTGGGAGTATCCTTCTGGAGCGTGATGAGGTAGGGTTTGATGGAGCGAGAAAACGTGGTTGCGGTCTGCACGGTGTCCCAAATCGGGTTGTAGGTGCGTGACGAGAGGAAGTAGAGCCAATGCCCCCCCGGATCCCACGAGGGGGTGAAGTCGTAGCGCACGGGATCGCTGGCCTGCACAGGGGAGTTCGGACGAATCGCCTTGCCCTCTTTCTGGACGCCGAGGTTGATGAGGAAGATCGCCTTGAGTTCCACGCTGAGGTTCTTGCTGTACGCCAGCCAGCGGCCATCCGGAGAAAAGGCGGGATCGTCGATTTCCGAAACCGTGGATTGATCCAGCCGCCGCAAGCGCCCCGTGTTGGCGTTCATCCACCAAAGTTCCATGCGGCTGGTGGTCATCACGAGGTGGAGATGCCGGGGCGACGCCACCAAGTCCTGCACCCGTCCGGGAGGCAGCCGAAAACTGGCTGCAGGTTCAAGGGTCGGCTCCATCGAAAACACCTCCAGCCGCTCTTGCCCTTTTGCGTCGGAAATCACGGCCACGCGACTGTCCGGTAGCCAACGCTGGAGCCGATAGCGCACTCCGTCCCGCACTCCAAGCTGTGTGGCTGCGAGTTCCCAGAGCGGCATCCCGAAGAGCTTGCCGCGTGCAGTGAGCGCGACGCCGTGCCCTTCCGGATGGAGGTCGATGTCCTCCAGGTAGTGATCTCCAAAAAAGAAGCGGCGTTGTATCCGTGAGCGCTGCGTCGCCCACTGGATGTTGATGCGCTGTTCGCGTTTCGGACTGCGTGGCTGCTGTACATCAATGCGCCAAAGATCGCCGCCAACGTGGTAAACCACATGCCTGCCGTCAGAGGCGGGTTCCCGGACGTAGTACTCCTGCTGGAAGGATTCGGGCTGGAGGTCGCTGCCGTCGGAATTGCAGGAGTGGAGGTTGCCGATGCCCTCGTGGTCCGAGACAAACCAGATGCGGTTGTTGATCCACTGGGGCCGCACGGGGTTTCCAGGCAGGTTTTTGAGGATGCGCTGAAATGCGCCAGTGCCCCTGACGTCCACCCAAAGCTCTCCAACCATGCCCCCGGCATAGCGTTTCCAGCGCGAGTTGACGAGCGTGTTGCGGCCCAGCACGACGCCAACTTTGGTGGGATGTTGGTTATCGGTTGCCGGTTGCCGGTTGCCGCCTTCTGCCTTTTGCCTTGGCCCCTGATAACTGACCGTCATCGCCGGACCATACGGCAGACGCTCCACCGGTCCCCCTGCGGACGAAACGCGGTAAATCCACGCATCGGCCCCCCGGTGGTGCATCGACTCGTGGACGCTGACGAATTGCACGTCCTGCCCGTCTGGAGACCACCCGACCACATGGATGACGGAGTTCAGCCAGGTGAGTCGTTGCATCTCCCCCCCGGAGGTGGGCATGAGGTACACGTCATGGTCGCCCTCCTCCATCGCGCAGAGGGCGATCCAACCGCCGTCTGGAGAAATCCGGGGACTGCGGGCCTCGCTGCGGGAATTGGTGAGGCGGCGGGCGGTTCCACCGGCGAGTGGAACTTCCCAAAGGTCGTCCTCGCTCTGGAACACCACCCGTTCGCCCTGCACATCGGGCTGGCGGAAGTAGCCCTGGACAAGGGCAGGCGAATTTGTGTTTTTGGCGGGAGTTGTTTTTTTTGTGGACATGGACGTGAGCATTACAAATCAATACTGATGCGGAAAACGATGCCATCGGAACTCTTGCGGTTGCTCTCGACCACACGCTTGTCCGTGAATTCCGGGAGCGCCTTGAGCCGGGTTTTGAGGAGCTGCAGCCGGTCGTAACTGTTGATCAGGCCGCTGATCGAAAAGCGGGATTCGCCGTATTCAAGGCGGTCAATGCGGTACATTCCGGAACCGGGTTCCTGCTCAAGCAGTCCGGAAAAGCGGTTGAGAAAATCGAGCATCCGGTAATCGCGTTGCAGAAAGGACTGGCTGACTTCGATCTGCTGGCGGCGTTTTTCGATGAACGTGCGCAACTCCTCCAGTTGTCCTGGAATCGTGGTGGCGATGGGTGAACCCAGCACCTGCTTGAGCTGCGAGCGGACCTGCTGCTCGCTTTGTGCGATTTCCTGCTGGAGCAGAGCTTGGGCGTTGTGCAGGCGATACCCAAAGGTACTCACAATAGCGACGAGCAGCAGCGCCGTCATTGCCAACCCCCAGCGATGCCGCTTCACAAAGCGACGCCACGGCAGCGTTTGCGTGAACAGCCGCAGTGGATGGGTGTCCTGAAGCAGCGCGGCGAGGGTGTGCAGATCACCCGCGATGCCCCACGCCTTGCGGCCCTCCAACGCCTTCAGGCTGGGTGTTCCGCCCTCCGGAGGCAGTCCGGCTTCGGCAAGCATAGGCAAGGGGTCGGTATCCGATGACGAGTCGGGAGCTGGAACTGCCTGATTCCGCTGCTTGGCCTGTTGCTTGAGTTCTGCGAGCGTTTCAGGCGTTTTTCCGGAAATCTCCGGATCATCGTCCAATTCCTCATTGAACAGCAGGTCCAGCGCATCTTCGGCCTCGTCGCCTGGCTCGGAAGGCGGTTCAGGGTGGTCCGGAATATTTTGCAGAAAATCCCCGGCTTCAGGCAGCGGCAAGTTCCGGAGTCTCACCGCAAGGCCATCCCACTTCAGAAAGGGGCTGAACACGCCGTGGAAGCGGATTTCGGATTCGGCGACCAGCCCTTGCAACCGGAAGGTGCGGGTGAACTGAGCTGCAAGCCAAGCGAGTTCCTGTTGCAATTCATCGGCTCCGGCAAGCCATGCAGTATCCGGCGAAGCACTGACTTTGTTGCCGTGATTCGCCAAACCACCAAGGAACTGTGGCAGCGTGGGCAGAGTGTCACCATGAGTTTGCAGCAGCTTGCCCATCCCGTGGGCGAAGTGGACGATGTTGGTCAGCTTGCCTTCCCGGATGACCACGACAAACGCCTCCTCCGGACCCACATAACCGAGAAAGCCGGATTTCCCTTCCGTCAGCGGACGCATCAGGTGCAGAGCGACCGCCGCATGGTCAATGCTGCGCAAGTGCAGGTCGTGTTCAAAGAAAACTTCTCCGGCAGACTCCAGCAGCACTTGTGGCACCAACGCCGCCAAAACTTGTGTCCCCTCGCCTTCAGGCTGGAGGTGGTGCGTGTACTCCAGTTGTGCGAAATCCTCAACCAGTTCGCTTTCAAGTTCAAAGGGCAGCGCCTTGCTGATCTTGCGGGCATCGGAAAACGGGAAGTGCAATTTCCGGAAGATCAGCTCATTCGCAGGCAATACCAGCACCACGGGCAGTCCTTTCCAGCCGGACGACTCCAGCAGCCGGGCGAGAGCACCTGCCAGATCCAAGCTTGCGGAAGCAGGGGCTGGTGGCTGGTGATCGCCTTCTGCAATGTCGGTTGTTGCTGGAAGATGAGTCCACACCAACTGGTGGCCGATGACTCTGTGCTGTTTGTGGTCGAGGTGGACCCCTTCCGCAAAAAAGCGGTTGGCGGAGAGCAGCAGCAGTTCGGCATCTTTCGGCATCAGTATTCCCTGCTCTGCAAAGTGTCGCGGATGCGCTGCACTTGCGCCCACGTCGGCTGCTGAAAATCAACGGCAGGCCCGTGGGGCATTCCCCGCAGGAAGACATACAGCACTCCACCAAAGCGTTGTTCCCATGCCTTGGCGGTCTGGATGCCCAGCCAGTGGGCGGTCGCCAGCGTGTAAATCTCAACCTGTAAAGCGTAATGCTCCTGCACGGTTGCTGCGAGCGTCTTTGGTTCGTAATTGTCGAGGCGATTGCTTTTCCAGTCCACGAGGTAGATGCGTTTCCTCTCCGGCGGTTCCGATGCTTCGTATTCAAAGAGCAGGTCGATGGAACCTTGCAGATAGCCCCGCTCAATTTGCCAGGTTTTGCAGGCGGCTGGCATTCCCCATGCGGGGTGGTGATCTTCCGGAATGGGAAGGTGGAAGGTCAACTCTGCGAGTTTCCGGGTGCATTCTGAAATCCTCAGTGTTATCCCGCTTGCAGGGATCGGCACCAGGCGCGTCAGCGCATGCCAAACCAATGAGGCCGCATGGTCTCGCCCGGTTTCATCGATGCCATGTTGAACCGAAACCGACTGAAACAGAAATTGAGTCCGCTCCAGCGCCGTCCATTCCTCAAAGCCCTCCGTTCGATTCAGGTCGTCAAAATCCACCCGCTCCAGCAGTTCATGCAAGTAGGTTCCCGTCTTGGCTCCACCGGGCAACGGCTCCGGGCTGGCGAGGGTGCGGATCGGTTCGCTCACAGAAACTTCGTCACCCGCTTTCGCTTCCTCCAACTGTTCCGGCAAAAGCATTTGCGTTGCTTTGTGGATAGATTTGTGGGTCTGGCCTGCTCCTGCATTTTCTGCCGTCTGCCGTCTGCCGTCTGTCGTCTCGTCTTGGCGGTTGAGCCGCGAGAAGGACGTTGCCACCAGCCCCCGATGCTGCGTTTTCAGTGCTTGGAAGATGGATGGGAGGAACGGTGGTTGATGGTTGGTCATTGGTTCGCGGACAGGGCCCGCTCCTACAGCTTCTGGCTTCTGGCTTCGGTCTTCTGCCTTTTCGTGCAGCCCACGAACCACAAATTCCGGATCAGTGAATTCATCCAAAGCGTTCTGCAACAAGGCCAGCGGCGCCCCTGCTGAGAGCTTGCAGGTCCGAAGTTCCGGGCAGTGTTCCAGCCGGGGAAAAGCCGGGAGGTAGAGCCGTCCGCACGCACGGGTGAGGGCGACNTAGAGCATCCGTTCGTTTTCCTCCTGCTCTTCCTGCTCAACCTGCTCCTTGGCTCCCCGGAGCAAGTCGATGACCACGGTTTTCTGATCATCGTGATAGCGGTGGAGCCGATTGGGATGCGGGCCTGTGAGCCCACCACAAACAAACACCACCGGAAATTCCAGCCCCTTCGCTGCGTGAATGGTCATCACCTGCACGGCGTCCTGTTCGCTGTCCCGCCGCAGGGTGTTGTCGTTGCCGGATTCGCCAGACACTTCGATGCGGCGTTGCAGGTTTTGGATGAGTTCCGGGAGGTCGAGGTGTTGGGCAAGTCCATCTTGGATCAGATGCTGAATCAAATGCAGGCGGTTGGTCGTTTCCCGTTCGGCAAGATTATGGAGCAAATCCCGCTCCACGACCTGCGTGAATTTCAGCAGTGTGCTGAAGAGGCGGCGGTAACGGCGTTGCTCAGCCAATTCCTGCCACTCCACGAACTGCCGACGTAGCGGATGACTCCAGCCTAGCGAGCGTTGCGCTCCTAGCATTTCCAGCCGGGCACAGAAGAAACTCGTGAGCCACGCCTGCTGCATCCGCGACCAGCCTTCTGGTTGTTCAATGGCTTGCAAAAAAACGAGGATTTCCTGCGCCGCACGAGTTTGAAACAACCCGGACTGCTTGTAAACCGTGTGCGGAATCCCGTGCTTCCGGAAGGTCGAGGCAAGCGCATCCGCCTCCTTGCGTTTGCGGCACAGCACAGCGATGTCTCCTGCACGCAGGAGACGATGTTCCGGTTTTTCCTTGTCAAACCAAGTCGGCGGATCGTGGAGCAACCTGCGGATTTCTTGTGCGCACAACTCCCGCAGCTGACTTTCGGAAAAAGCAGTTTTTTCGTCCAACGCCCGTTTCAACACGGCCTGCACGGCTTGCGCGTCCTCGGGGTTTGGCAAGTGTGCCTGCACCTGCTCGACAAATGTGGTCTCACCAAGAAACGTGCGGTTCCGCAGTAGATCAAGAGGTTCCTGCAACTCCGCAGGCAGGGCTTTGGTGCCTGTTTCAAAATGTCTCGCTTGCAGGCGAAAACGCGGTTCCGGAACCAGTAACTGAATTGGAGGCTCCGCTGCTGCCCCGGCGACTTTCAGGTCAATCGCCGGATTTCCGCAGTTGAGGTTTTGATAGACAATGCCGTCCGCGCCGTCCCCCGCATTGTCAAAAAACTCCAGACGCCCGAAAATCCGATTCACGTCTTCAAGCAGCGCGGCGGAGGAACGAAAGTTTTTGTCGAGCGTGAAGGGGGCACTGCGTCCGGAATGTTCCAGCAATTCCCGACGCGCCTCGCGGTACGTCGCCAAGTCGGCACGACGGAATCCGTAAATCGCCTGCTTGGGATCGCCGATCACCACCAAGCGCTGCTCCGGAGCGCTCAGGAACAGTTCCCGGAAAATCGACCACTGCACGGGGTCGGTGTCCTGAAACTCGTCCACCACCGCGCAGTGATAGCGGGAGCGCAGGGCGTTGCGGAGTGCTGCGGCTCCGGGAACTGCTGGACGCAGTTGCGCCTGCACCCGCGTGAGCATGTCATCGTAGTCGTAAATCGCAGCTTCCTCCTTGTGGGCATCTAGATTGAGGCGGAACTGGCCGATCAGCGCTTTCAGCAGCCACGCCTTCCAGTGCTTGCTCTGTGCGCCGGAGAGTCCAGCCTTGCTCAGCAGAATGTGCAAGGTTTCCACGGCGTTTCGCCATTCGGCAACTTGCGGGGGTAATTCAGCAAGAGCATTCCATTTGTCTGGTTTGAGCGATTTGTTGAGCTTGGGGTTCGCAACTTTACCCAAGTCCATCGCCATGCTCTGCCCCAGCACCTCATCCGGGTCCAAACCCTTCTGCGCTTGCTCCAGCAGATGCGTGAGCGAGTCCAGCCCCACGAACATTTTTTTGCTGGAGGTTCCGTTGAGATTCAGTTGTTCGTAGGCGACTCGGACGGGATGAGCCGCGTCGGAATTTGCGGTTGCCGCTTGTTGCTGGTTACACTTCAGCAGACGATCCCAGACGGGTTGGAATTGGGCGAGCAACGTTTCCCAATCCGGGAAATCCGGAATCAGTCGATCCGGATGCTTCTGAAGTTCGGCGATGTCCTTGAGCAAGCTGGAAGGCCGTACTCCTGAGCGTTTCATCACTTGCTGAAACATCCGTCCCAAGGCAGTGTGTGGTTGCAGCAGTTGTTGACGCAGCAAGGTGTCCAACAGATCCGGAAGGTATTCGTGGACAGGGGTTTGCTCCTGTGCAAAGAGCTGGCGGTTCTCAAACGCGAACTCCCGGAGAACGCGCAGACAGAAACCGTGGATGGTGTGAATCGCAATCGCGTCAAAATCGAGCAACGCCCGCTGGAGTTCCTCGGCACGAATGTCGTCCAGCACCCAGTGGGGTTGTCCGGCTTCCAGCAGGTCTGATTTTCCGGACTCCCGTTGGTGGAGCAACTCACGGAGACGGCTTCGCAGCCGCTCTCGCAACTCGTTGGTCGCCTTTTCGGTGAAGGTGACCAGCAGGATTTCCTTGAGGGGCACCCCGGCTTCCAAGACCAGTTCCAGCACCAACTCGATGATGGCGAAAGTCTTGCCCGTACCGGCAGACGCCTCCACAACGATCTTGCGGTCGGTGTGGATGTCCAGCAGGGGCTGGGAGGGTTGGGGGCGAAACAGATCCGACTGTTTCACAATCCGGACAGTGGGCACTCGGCTTGCTCCAGCTTGTTCTTGTAACTCGGTCACTTTAAATTCTTGGGACCACAGGGAAAAGACTAAAGGGCAAGGCCCCAAGGTGAAAGTTGTAGAAACAGATGAAAGCAGGATTCACACTGGATTTGCTGACGCAGGCGGCTGTGGTGATCGACCACGAAGGCGGGGTGTGCTTCAGCAACGAAGCGGCGGCGCAGCTCTGGGTGCTGGATGTGGAACGACTTCAGCAGCTTCGCGCAGAGGATTTGTTTCCGGACGACCCCGAAGTGCTGCAACATGTCGAGCAGGTTTTCACCACGGGAAAAAGCATCCGTCGTCCCGGACTGCACCCCCAAAGCCAACCGCTGGCGAAACGGGCACTGGACGTGATCGCAAGCCCCGTGCTTAACGACTCCGGAGGCGTGACACATGTCCTGCTTTGTCTGCTGGACACCACCCATCACCATGCGGCCCAAGCACGGGAGGTCGAGGAGCGTATCATGGAGCAGCTTGGGCTGATGACGGCCTCGCTGGCTCACGAAATCCGCAACCCGCTCAGCGGCATCAAGGGGGCGTTGCAACTCATTCAGCGCGATTCACAGGTGTCCCGCCCCCATGGAGATGCGTTCAGACTGATGCTGGGTGAGTTGGAGCGCATTGAGCGGCTGCTGCAAAACCTCCAGCATTTTGCGTATCCCGCCCCGCTGCACCTCCAACCGGTGGACCTCCACGAACTGCTGGCCAACATCATTGAGTTTGAAAAGCAGCACTCGCCCAAGCTGCGCTTTCACGCCCACTTCGATCTCTCGCTGCCGCCGGTCCTCGGCGACCGCGACAAGCTCCACCAGATTTTCCTCAATCTGGTGCGGAACGCGGTGGAAGCTTCGCCTCCGGAAGGGTGGATTCGTCTGGAAACCCGCCCCTGCTCACGATGGGAACTGGCCGGAACCGCGCTTGATCCCTCCCAATCTTACCTCCTCATCACCCTCTCCGATGAAGGCTGCGGTGTCGTAGCGGAACATGTGGAGCAGTTGTTCAAGCCGTTCTTCACCACGAAGTCCTCCGGACACGGCCTCGGCCTCCCCATCACACATCGGCTCATCCGCGCCCACGGCGGGCAAATCCGCTACGCTCCTGCAAAATCCGGTGGAGCGGGCTTTGAGGTGATGCTGCCGTGGAGCCAGAATTCCGAAGCTGGCACATGACTTTTGTGTTGAGGTTCCCTGTGCATTTTCGTCTAATGTTCCACTTGGTGGCGAGTGTAGCTCAGCTGGTAGAGCATCGGGTTGTGATCCCGGTGGTCGAGGGTTCAAGTCCCTTCGCTCGCCCCAGCCTCCACTTCCGAACAACGATTTTCCACCTGCGGCTCTCCAGCGTTCTGCTTTCCCGAACAAGTCTCATGGTTCTGTTCGCTGCCCTGCTACTCTCCGGCTGGACCGTTCCGGCCTTTTCAGCCCCTCTACCGCTGCCGCCTTCCTTTCTGATCCCGGAGCAATCCGTCAAAGAACTTCACCCGTTTCAATTCTTCAAGAGCCTCGCCCACCGTCAACGACTGGCACGGGGCAAATTGCTGATCGCCACCCCGCAAATCGGGAGCGGAATGTTCTCACGAACCGTCATCCTGCTGCTCGACTACAGCCCGGACGGGGCGATGGGACTGATCCTCAACCGCCCCACCGATGTCCCGCTGGTGAAGGTTTTTCCCGAGGTTGAAGATTTGCGGGAACGGCTCGACGTTCTCCACTTCGGAGGCCCTGTGGCGAAGAGTCAGGTCTTCCTGCTGCATGACACCCCCAACTTGCAGCGAGAGCATTCGGCCCTGCTCATTGACGGGGTTTATGTCGGCAGGAACCCCAGCATTCTGGAACATACCCTCCGGCAGGACGGTTCCAAGAACCCAAAATTCCGGGGCTATGCGGGCTATGCGGGTTGGGCGGCGGGACAACTGGATCACGAGGTGCTGAGGGGTGACTGGCAGGTGCATTGGGCGGACGCTGACACGGTTTTTGAGAAATCCCCGATTGTGATGTGGGAGGAACTGCTCTTCCTCAGCGAATCCCACTGGGCGCAACGTCTGGCATTGCCCTTTCCCCTCGCTCCTGCTAAAGTGATCACCTTGGAATGGTTGCAAAAGTCTGGTCCGGAACCACCAGAGTTCCAGCTTGGCGTCCGCTCCCCATTTTCCTGCCAAAACCCTCAAATGCGCCTGTAGCTCAGCTTGGATAGAGCACAGGGTTTCGATCCCTGGTGTCGGAGGTTCGAATCCTTCCAGGCGTGCCATAATTATCAATATAAATTCAATTACTTATAGGATAACAAACAGCAAATAGTATTTGTTCATATCTCATTGCCCAACCACCTGCCCAACCACCGGAAGTAAAATTCCGGTTCCAAAAGAGCAATGCCACGCCCAATAAGGGCATTGAACTTCCTCTCTGTCCATGTGGAGCAGAAAAAATAAGGCTTGACCAGCAAAGACTGGAGGAGTAAACTCTGCTCAAATCTTGAACCGAGTCATCCAAGGCCTGTTCATGAGAAACCTACCCTGCAAGCTCCTGCTGGCGTTTGCCTTCCTGCTGTTCACACTTCCTGCCTTTGCCGCTGAAACCCG
>PBTB01000030.1 GCA_002726945.1 Deltaproteobacteria bacterium
CGAACACTGTTATCCTGAGTTAATATTGTTTAATATCAATGAATTGACTTCCTGTGTTTTAGTAGGAATGTGTTCTAGAATATATAGTTTTGACTATAATTTGGTGGAAAGACTAAAGGATTCTGCCGAAATGCCGATGAGGAGATAAGGCCGGAAGTCCATCCACCATGCGTAGGTGGATTCCGGGATGTTCTTTGAAATGCAAACCCCCAACGGAACAGCAGTGGGCAGTCTGCGGATGGTTTGATCCGGACACTTGCTCTCTGATGAGACGCTGATGATGATGAAGAGGGAGAATTTGGGAGTCCATCTGAGCTTCCGGACCCAAGGGAAAACCGGAAATGGATTCCTGCACCGTGTCCGTCCATCCAGATGAGACGGGAGGCGGGCAGAGCAATTCTGCGTTCCGGCAGGAGACTGCTTGGGCTGAAGCAAAACAGGCTTCTACCCCGCAATGACCGCCGGACTCCAAGCACACCAGACGATTCGAGTCTGGTGCGGGTGCCTGCACCCTGTGTTTGGAAAAACGGTTGAGCCGGAACCCAGCACCCTCGGCTTGCGCAAGTGAACTGATATGCTGAGTTCCAATCCCTGAACTTGCTCTCTTCATTGGCTAAGGATCGAACCTTGAGATGCATCTGTCGCATCTCCAGGAGCGGTTTCACAGTATTGGTGCGGCGCTTCTCTGCTCAAGTCGAGTAGCAGGGTTTACAGGACAGTTCGGGACCACGAAATCGTGGTGTCAACCCGTGTTCGTCGAGATCTGTCGTGAAAGGTGAACGCAGAACTTGGCGGATCCCCGGAGTCTCTTCCGGAAAGGGCACTTGCAGAAAATGTGAAGTAGAACTGGGGTCTGCGTCGGCTTTCCCAAGCAGGAGTGCCGGAAGTGCAGAACCAGAGCAACGAGTATCAGTCAGTTTGTCAGAAAGAATATATCTTTCTGAAATACCGGCCGAGTTTCAGGCCTGATTTATAACCCTCGCGCATAGAGGAGGCACATGCGTGTAAATCACAATCCGACGTCCTTGAATGCATTGAGGCATTTGGGGGAGACGAACCGGGCGACCGAGACCAATCTCGAACGCCTTTCATCCGGCTTACGGATCAACTCCGGCAAGGACGGCCCGGCGGACATGATCGTTTCAGAGATCATGCGGGCGCAGATCTCCGGACTCAACCAGTCGATCAAGAACTCGGAGATCGGGGTCTCGATGGTGCAGACGGCGGAGGGCACGCTGAGCGAGATCAGCGCGATGCTCATCAACATGCGCCAGCTTGCCCTGCACGCGGCCAACGAAGGCGCCAACGACCAGAAGATGGTGCAGGCCGACCAGAACGAAGCCGAGCGGCTGCTCAGCACGATTGACCGCTTGGCGATGACGACGGGCTTCGGCAACAAGCCGCTCTTTGACGGCGGGTCTGCCGTGACTGGCGTGACGGTCGGCGAGAAGCTGCGCTTCGTGAGGGCAACTCCGGAAACCGAGAACGCCCCGACCAAGACGGGGTGGGAGGTGGACATCCAGCAGGTTGCCACCCGTTCCTATGTCACTGGTCTCAAGCCGGTGAATCTCCGGGACGTGGAGGAAGGCATTGAGCTGGTCATCAACGAGGGCAACCGCGTGGTCGAGCTGAAGACCAAGGAGGACGCTGAACTGGCGGAAACGCTTCAGTCCCTCCTTCAGAACTATCGACTGAACCCGCAGGTGTACGACAAGGCGCAGGTCGAGGCAGCGATGGGCACGGTGATCGCCCGGACCCTGCACGACAAGGCGCAGCAGTCCGGCCTCAAGGTGGACGTGTACATCAACGAGATGGGCATGTTGACCGTGCGGCATGAGATGTTCGGTTCCGAGCCGAGTTTCAGCGTGGTTTCCAACATTCCTGGCATCCTTGCGGAGCAGGCGTTTGACGCGACCTATTCCGATGGGGGTCAGGATATCGGGGGCTACATCGGCGGGGAGGTTTCCGTTGGCAAAGGGCAGTTCCTCTACGGAGGGCACGCCACTCCGGTCGAGGGGCTGGTGGTCGAGTACAGCGGTGAGTTGGAGACCCGTGTGGAGGACATCCTTGACGAACAGGGCAACGTGGTCGGCCAGCAACTCGTGCGCTCAACGGCTGAAGAGTTGATCGGCGGTGAGGTGGACGGCTATGTCCATGTGGCGCAGAACTCCGTGACCTACCAGATCGGGCCGAACGCCAACCAGACGGTACGGTTCTCGTTGGGCAACCTGCGCACGGACAACATGTCGCGGGGAGTCGAGAACGAGAGCGAATACCGGAGTTTGGCGGACATCGACCTGACTTCCGGGGAGGGGGCGCAGGATGCCCTGATCCTCATTGACGAGGCGATCGATGAACTCACTGTCCTGCGAGGCGACCTTGGTTCGTTCCAACGCAATTCTCTGGAGAGCAATCTCAAGAACCTCCGGGTGGCGCAGGAGAACATGGTGAACGCCGAGTCGGTGATCCGTGACACGGACATGGCTGCGGAGATGAGTGATTTCACGAAGAACCAGATTCTGCTCGCCTCGGGCACGGCAATGGCCGCGCAGGCGAACCAGATTCCGAAATCCGTCCTGCAACTGCTTGGTGGTGCGCAGTAACACTGACCGGGGCTGGAGAAATCCAGCCCCAAGCTCCCAAGGGAGCGCCTTTGATGGGCATCGAATGGTGCGCAGCAACGGCATTCTCTGAACGAAATGGACGCTGTTCAACCCACAACATGGAGGTGAGTCAAAGACCATGAGTTAAAGACCAAAGGCCAATCATGCGTGCGCAAGCCCGCACTCTCACGCCGGTTCAATTGCGGCAAGAGAAGTATGGGGACACGGATCTCCGGTGCAGCCAAGGGCTGTGCGCTGGAGCTGGTCTCCCGGATTCCTGGCAAAGGGGAAGTTTCAGGGGAACTCTGCCCATCCAGCCGGGATTCTGTTTGGACAATGTGGAGATTGGTGCAACCCGTGGTGGCAGGAGTACGCTTGTCGCCCAGCAGAAGATTGTGCAGACGTGCATTTGCCCGTCGTCGGTTGGAGTGGACCGCTCCCTCAGGGAGGGAGGGGTGCGCTGGATCGATGGCACCGTGGAGCGCAAGCTCCTGAGTGCGATTCTGTATCCAAGCACGGAGCATCAGGCGCAGGGTTATTGTGCCGAGGCTGCCTGCTCGCAAGGCGAGTGGCCTGATGCCGGACAACAGGCTAAATTGTCGAGGATTGGGCAAGGAGTCTGGAGTATTTGTTCTTTTCACAATCAAACTCGAAGGACTGGGGAATCCCAAGCAGTCGCAGACTCTCCCCCGACCTCTGGAAGTGGGGCAACACCCACTTGCCGAAAGGGGGGGCTGTCATAATGCCGAGAAATGGACGCCGTCCAGCGTCCTCCTTTTCAGGCAGGACTTCACGGGGATGACTTTCCGGAAAGCCAATGCAGCGAGGCAGGCGGATTCTGCTTATGGAATCGCGATGGCTTGAGCCGCAGTGGCAGACCACGACCCCAGAACTTGGAGAAGAGTAAGCACAGCCTCCGGAGGTCAGAGACCGGAGACTGTGAATTTGAGTCAGGAAAAATAATTTTTCCTGATTTGGTTCAGTCTGATATTAGACTGGGAAACGACCCCATGGTGGCGGTGCCGAATTCGGTGCCGGAGCAGTGTGGAGTTCGGAGGATGCCAATCCCTCTACACCAACCACTCAAAGGAATAACAACGAGGGTCCTATGGATGTAAAGAGCGGCTTCGACGCCNTGAGCGGACAAGCCTCNTATCAGCAACCACCTCANCGAGAACCNCGAGGTGANNCAAAANCNGCACTGCAACTGCGTCCGGANNTCACTCCGNCGGGNCCAGNGGTGCTGAGGATGACNGAACACCGTCGTCGGGAAGCCGTTGNGCTGACCCAAGAGATCATNGANGNNGAATCCGACCTNTCNCTNGTGCAGACCGTNGAGTCGGCANTGGNACGGCTGGAGGACATGCTGCTGGAACTTCGGGANNTNTCCNGACAGGCNGCNAANGGNGCNGAACANAACACGGCCCTGCGNGAAGCCGACCAGCAGGAATTGGAACACNCCCTNGAGACTGATCGAGNCCNTGGCAACCGCGACCCGGTTTCGGTCGCANTTGCTGCTNGANGGNAGNCACGCNGTGCAGGGCATGGTTTCCGGCGAGCATCTGGAGTTTCTTGGAGTTGAAGGGGGCATCCCCTCATCGCCGATCGAGGGCTACACCGTGGAAATCCACGAATCTGCCCTCCCCGCGCAAATTGTCGGGACGCGCCCATTCACTCAGGACTTGATTGACCGGGGTGAACAGCTTTGGGTCCGCGAGGGCAACGCCGAAGTGCGGTTCCCAGCCATCCGGGGCAAACCGCCGCAAATGCTACTTGCCGAGTTGCAGCAAGCATTCCGGGAACGGGAGCTGCCTTTGGAAGCAACTCTGGTTACAGGTGAGCGGTTGAGCTTGCAGCACCTGCGCTACGGCAACAGCCACAAATTTGCAGTGGCCAGCACAACTCCGGGAGTGCTTTCTCCAAGGAGCCTGGAATGGACCAGCGCACTGCCCGGCAGGGATGTGAAGGGAGTCATCAACGGGGAGCCTTGCGAAGGACGCGGGCAAACCTTGCAGGGCCGCCCAGAATCACCGCTGATTGCGGGCTTGGCCTTGCGCTACACTGGAACGACAGCGGATTTGACGTTCACGAAAGTAGGGACGGTTTCCGTCCTCCAGAACGCCATCCCGCTCCACCTTGGTGGAGGTTTGTTGTCAGCGGCTCCAAAGCTGAGCCTGCGGAGTTTCCGGGTTCACGACTTGGGGCGCGATGTTCCCAATCCGTCGGGATTCCAGAGTCTGGAGGATGTGCATCTGCGCACCATCCAAGGGGCGCGAGACACCGAGGCCATTCTCGAAGGAGCACTGAGCGAACTAGGTAGCATCAAGGAACGGCTGGACGAGCTGGATCAGCAGACGCTTCGCGAGACCATCCGGAAACTCAAGCACGAACACGCCCAACTGAATCAGGACGGGGTGGCCATTCAGGATTCCAAGCAAGCCCACGCGGTTGCAGAGTACACCCGGGATCAAATCATTGCGAAGACTCGGGAGTCGGTTGTGGCGCAAGCAAACCAGCAGCCGCAAGTGGTGCTGGGCCTGCTGAAGTAAAGCAGGCAAACCCGGGGTCGCACGACCACGGGTTGAGAGGAAATTTATCAGAAATCTAAGTTATTTCTGAAATTACCTTCGCCAAAGTTGAAGGATCAAGAGGCAGAGACTTAGCAGAAATTCATGCTCCAAGCTGGATGCGGGGAACATGGAGAGGAACGCATGGAGGCGTTGCCTGTCAGTCGAAAGGAAATCGTCACTCAGATGCATAAACAAGGGGTTCCATGCGAATCAACCATAACATCAGTGCGCTGAACACACGGCGTCACCTGGTGGAAAACACCAGAGCCCAATCGAAGAACTTGGAAAGGTTATCTTCCGGGTTGAAAATCAACCGCGGGGCGGACGGCCCGGCGCAGCTCATCATCTCCGAGCGGCTCCGTTCCCAGCAGGCAAGCCTGAAACAGGCGATCGACAACAACGAGGCTGGAGTCACCATGCTACAAACCGCAGAAGCGGCGCTCAACGAAGCGAACCGTGCCCTGATCCACATTCGGGAACTGACGGTTCATGCGGCCAACGAAGCGGTCAATGACGAGTTCATGCTTCAGGCCGACCAGCAGGAGATTGACCACGCTCTGGCACAAATCGACCGCTTTGCCGGCACGGCTCATTACGGCAAGAAAGCGCTGCTTGATGGCAGCCTGGGGGCAAACGGGGTCACCACCGGAGCCAATCTGGAGTTCATTGAGGCGACCGAGAAGACAGACACCTCACCCGTGGGAGGCTACGACGTGATCATCAAGCGAGCTGCGGGGCGTGCGGAGGTGTTCGGTACGAAAGCACTCACGAAGAACATGATTGACGCCGGAGAGCAGATCACCTTGATGGAGGGGGGCAAAACGCTCAACTTCGTCACGGAGGCGGGCGATTCGGTGGAGACGACCCTCAACAAGCTGGACAAGGCCATCCGGGAATCAGGTTTGGACCTTGAGTTGATCAAGCCGGAGGGATCAGCGATGACTCCGGATGACCCGGAGTTTCTCAACCTCCGGCACAAGAAATACGGCAGTGAGTATGTTTTCGAGGTGGCGAGCACCAGCTCGGGTTTGCTGTCCGCCAAAGCCGACATCTACGACACGATCGACAACGGCGAGGACATCGCCGGGGCCATCGGAGGTGAGGAAGCCTTTGGTCGAGGGCAAGTGCTGACTGGTGCAGGTCCGACCAAGGTTTCCGGAATGAAGCTGCGCTACAGCAGCGAGGAGATCCCCGCAGGTGGATTTGCCGGGACAGTGACTTTCGCTCAGGGATCGCAACATTTCCAGATCGGACCGAATGCCGACCACAACGTCCAGTTCTCCATGCGGGCGATCAGCACCCGGAGGTTGGGGCAGGGCGTGGACAACGACTCCGGCTACCACTCGCTTCATGACATTGACGTGACCACCGGAAAAGGAGCAGAAGATGCGATGAGGATGGTGGACCGGGCGATTGAAGAAATCTCCACGTTTCGAGGGGACATGGGAGCGTTCCAGAAGAACACGCTCGAAAGCAACCTCGAGTTCCTGCGGCAGGCGCATCAGGAGATCAGCAACGCCGAATCCGTGATCCGTGATGCGGACATGGCAGAGGAGATGTCGCAGTTCACGCGCAACCAGATCATGGTCAGCTCAAGTACCGCGATGTTGGCCCAAGCGAACCAGACCCCGATGTCAGTGATGACGCTCTTGCAGTCCTGACCCGGGTTTTGGGAGGAGCCCTTTGGGGCATTTTGATGATGACGACGCACCCCCGTCAGGACCATGGAAGGACTTGGCGGGGGGATGCCGGAGCGGGCATTGAAGAACACGGAAGCGAACATCATGGTGAGCACTGCTGTCACGAGGCAGCAGCGCTCAGGGTGATGGCCCAAGCAAAGTTTGGCAGAAGCCAATCAAGCAAGGCTGTTTCTTCCTGAGAAGCGGGCGTTGCCCGCGAAGCGCATCTGCTTGCTGAGGCAAGCGAGGTCGCGCTGCAACGTTCTTCGACAGTTTAGAGAGCAACCGCTCACCAACCAGAGATGCGGAATTCCGCGTCAGCATGAAGTGGAACCGGAAACCCTCCCTCTGGTTAGCGTGAACCTCTGAAGCTTGGGCCGGGATGGTCTGGGCGTTTCCGGGGAGTCCCCCCGGAGCAACGTATCTGTTTGGCCCTGATTGGACGTTAAACACATAGGACTTACGCAAAAAACCAGGGCTGGTTTTAAAATAACTAACTGATGTTACGCACTCGGATTTTAACTCATTGAAATCATTGTGGTTTTAAAATCGATCAAAATTATCACCATCAATAAAATCAATAACTTACGAAGGGGAC
>PBTB01000031.1 GCA_002726945.1 Deltaproteobacteria bacterium
GGTCTCAAGGCCAGCGGGCGGTGCCTTCATAACACCCGCCATTTGATTAAACATACTTCCTTTTGAGATGGAGGGCTGCTGCGGTGGTCCTTCATTTCGCCACAACGGTTGCGCTTGCCGGTTCACCATCAGTACGTCATTCTCCCACTTGGCACCAGAAGGCAAGGTCCGCACCTGCTCGCAGCAGGTGTTGCAAGAGCGACTGGCTATCGGGCCCCCATCTGAACGCTTACAAAAAAAGAGTTCCAACTCCATTTGACGGAGCAATGGTGTATTCTGCCGGAGGCTTGTGCCGATTCCGTTTGCCCCATGGAAGGCGTTAGAGGTTTACCAACAAGCCTTTTCAGAGGAAGCACCTCCAGTCTGCATTGATGAGGCTTCCATACGACTGTGGAGAAGTCCAAGAGCCTTTGCCGGTCAAACCGGGGCATCCCAGACGGGAGGCCTGCGAATACAAACGCAACGCAACACGAAATATGTTCGTCATCGTCTGTCCCAATTGTGGACACATCAACTTGTCGGAGGCCCCCAGATGCACCCATTGCTGGTCACCATTGAAGAACGTTCACGCAGTCACCAAAGAGGAAGGGGAAGCGCACACCAGAAGGCAGCTTCATGCCAGGAAACGACAACTCCGGATTCGGTGGGGCGTCGTAGGGGTCGTCCTACTGGCGCTAGGAGCCTGGATTGCTTATGAGAATGTAAACACGACTCATTTTCGGTTTCCGGCCACGACTACTATTAGTGCCGGTGCCGTGCCTGGCAATTGGGCGATGTTTCAGCGCGACCCTACTCATACAGGAGCGGTATTGGATGACATCGCCTTACCCCAAGGTAAGTTGAAGTGGCGTTTTCAGACAGATGTCGAGATCTTCTCATCCCCATCCGTGGTAGAGGGGCGGGTATACATGAGTACAGGAGACCGAAGGATACTCGCTTTGGATGAGCAGTCGGGAGAACTGATCTGGGAGTACGAGGTATCCGGTCCGGTAAACTCTACCCCTGCTGTTGCAGGAGACCTCGTCTTCACTGGACTGAGGGATAGAAGCTTGGTCGTACTGAACAAAAACACAGGCGAATTGGAGTGGCAATACTTCACGGGTAACTTTGTGTACTCATCGCCCGCTGTCCACAACGGCGTACTGTACCTTACGTCAGGCGATAACAGGCTATACGCCTTTGATGCCCAGTCAGGGGACATACGGTGGATTTACGATGCCGGAGTTTCGATCTCATCCGCTCCTGCTGTGAATGATGTAGTGGTAGCGGTCGTGTCGCATTTAGGTACGCTTCATATAGTAGACATACACACGGGCAAGCTACGCTTTGACTTTATAATGAGAGGGGGTTCCAATACGTCGCCCTCTTTAAAGGACAACTACGTTTATATCGCCAATGATGCCGGAGTCATCGCCATTGATTGGCACAAGCGGTTCTTGCCCTTTGAGAGGAAGGCCAGATATCTCAGGGTTCAACTGTTCATATGGGGTTTCGTCAACACGCTGTCTCCGCAGAAAGGTCTCGTCTGGGTGAAGTACAAACCCCACGAGGTCTTTACTACCACCCCGGTAATTGCGGGTGACATGATCTATGTCGGCTCTCAATCCGGCAACCTATACGCTTTCGACCGCATGACCGGCGAGGAAAGGTGGCGGTTCAGTTCTGACGCCGGTGGACGCATCAGGGCCTCCGCAGCCGTGACGGGCCAGACGGTCTATGTGGGAGACGACCAGGGACGCCTCTATGCCATCAACGCGCTCAGTGGCGAACGACAGTGGACGTTTCAGACAGGTGGCAGCATTGCTGCTTCTCCTGCCATCGCCAACGGCGTGCTCTACCTCACCTCCGGAGATGGAAACCTCTATGCCATTGAATAGCCTGCTGACCCGACGAGTCGTTGGATGAGCCTGCGGTCTGCCTCAGTCACACGCTTGTAAGTCATATCGTCTCCTCCAGGTGTTCGATCACACGAAGAACGTAACTTACCGCGTGACCTTTTGTCCGATTCCCCTTTGATAGGGCCATTTCCAAGTAGAGACAAATCGGGGATGCGACACCCCATTCCCTTTTTAGAAGGAGGTCTCTATGAAAAGAAGTCGGTTTACGGAAAGCCGGATTGCAGGCATCCTCAAAGAAGCCCAAGCAGGGTGGCTCATGTCGGCAAACAGGTGAAATGCTCTGGTAGCATGGGGCGGCGCACCCGTGCTCACGCCCTGATGAGCGGTCTTTGCAGGCGCAAGCGCCGGATGGACCGGGACTTGCAAAAGGAGAGGTGGACGAGACACCACGCCTTTGAGATTCCATGCCTAAATCCTGCCCGACGCGACTGCCCCCTCTCTTCATTTTCCTGCTGCTTTTGGCGTTCCCGGCAGTCGCACTCGACAACCACGCAGGGACAGTTCCGGCACAGGTGTCCCCGCAAATTCCCAGCACAGGGGCAGTGATTCTGGACGTCCGGCGCCTCACGGCCCAGTACCTCCGGGACGGGGGAGTGGTGCTGTGGGACGTGCATTTCAACCGCCCCGTGACGGTCTCGCGGCACTCCAACAAAAGCGATCCCTGCCACCCCAAGTGTCGAGTGGTGACCGATCCGGTGCCTGAGAACACTCTGGAGGCACCGCACCTCAAGATTCTGCTGGGAGAGGTGGAACAGGTCGCCCGCTTTGTGGAGGGCAGCGGCACGCACGCCCTGCGCTTCAGCTACCGAGTACAGCCGGAAGATCCCCCGGGCTTCATTCAGCTCAAGCCTGGCAAGCTGCATCTTGGCGTCTCATGGTTCTTGCACGATGCTCTTGGCGAGGTGGTGCAGCGCGAGATCCCGGCACACGTCCTCAAGTCGGATCATTCGCAGGCGCATATTGACCTGCTGACCCCCGGAATGGATCCCAAAAAGCAGGTGCCGTTCGCCCTACGCATCAAGCCTTCCGTGCCACAGGACATCCGGGCGTGGCGGGTGCGGCTGAGCGGCTGGGATGACCACGGGATTGTGGCTTACGTGCTTTCACCTCACCCGGAGCCTCCGGAGATGGACTCCCCCGATTGGGTCAAGGTCAAGCCGCGCAACCGGTTGGACGTGCGTACGGTGTACCAACTTCCCCGCAACCAACCCATCCCCGCCATGCTCGCGCTCCATGCGTGGCTGCGTGACGAGGCGGGCAATCTCTCCGTACGCATCTCTGAGCGGGTGCGGCTCGATTTCCGCAAACCCGCCCCGCAGGACATGGACGGGCCGCAAAGTTTTGTGCAGCTTGCATCCGGGAAGGAGCGGGTGTCCGGGGACAAGGTGCTGCTCATCCTCAACGCCGAGGATCCGCAGGGCGTGAGCGGCTACTACATCTCGGAAAGCCGAGTGCGCCCCGAACCCTACGAGTTTAAGCTCATCAACCCTCCGG
This sequence comes from Deltaproteobacteria bacterium, assembly GCA_002726945.1. Lineage (GTDB taxonomy): Bacteria > SAR324 > SAR324 > SAR324 > NAC60-12 > UBA8110. Next base: position 3,393 of record PBTB01000031.1, read on the forward strand.
AGCCAAAGTTCAAGCAGTTGGTTGCCGTTCCCCTCGGAGATGTGGAGGGTCCACGCACCCTGCACGTCTGGTTCCGGGATACGGCAGGCAACATCGCAGCAACGCCCGTGCTGCAAATCATCGTGGACCGCCGACCGCCGATTGGTGGAGCGGAAGGTTTGGTCAACGGGCAATCGCGTTTTTTGGAAAAGGGCGTTGCCGTGCTGGTCGCGTTTGACGAAAACGGGGTCAACGGCTACCACCTCGGTTGGAGTTCGGAGGTTCCACCCCTCGCGCAGTTTACGCTTAGCGCACCCGCGCAGCGTTTCCGCATTGCAGCGGCGGTCAGCCTTGAAGGCCGTGTTCCAGGCGACCGGCTCTTCGCCTTCTTCCGTGACGTTTTCGGCAGCATCTCCCGTCCTGTGGTCGTGGGTGTGGTTCCCAAGCAGCGGCGCCCCATCCACAAACTCTCTGATCCGGAGACCGCAGACATGCGCACCCTCTCGCAGCGTTAACCGTCCCATGCCCTCCGCTCCCAAGCTGACCAGTGCGGTCGCGCTCTTCCTCATCATCACCTGTGGCTACGGCCTGTTTTATGTCTGGAACCACTACGACGACCTCCGCGAAACGCAGGTCCGCCGCCAGATGGAAGTGCTGAACGCGCGGGAATAATGGAGAATCCAGAAGTCAGGAGTCCGCATGGGCGGATCGCGGCCTGACGCTAAATCATCACCAGACTCCGTCCATGCCAACCCCTGACTCCTGAATACCGACTCCTGAATTCTTCCGGAAAGGCATTGCTCCAAAGCTTCCCCCCCCACCTCCACACTTCTCGTTGCCCGCCGAAGGTGCTAGGATGAGTTGCATCTGAATTTCGGACTCGTTTTCCTCGCCTTTACCGCAGAATAAACATGGACCTCGCATTGTTTCCCGTCTCCCCCGACCAACGCCGGAGCCCACCCAGCACGATGGCAGACGTGGGGTTTGGCACCCTCTTCAGCAACCACATGCTCACGATGGAGTGGGAGACCGGGAAGGGCTGGCACAACGAACAGATCCAACCTTTTGGTCCACTCTCCCTCGCCCCCTCTGCGCTAGTGCTACATTATGGGCAGGAGGCGTTTGAAGGGTTAAAGGCGTATCAGGCGGACGAGGGCAAGGCCACTCTGTTCCGGCCCCGGCTCAACTTTGAGCGCATGAACAAAACCGCCCGCCGCATGTGCCTTCCAGAACTTGACGTGGAAGCCACGCTTGACGCGCTCAAGCAACTCATCCGGCAGGATCGCGACTGGATTCCGACCGAACCCGGAACCTCGCTCTACATCCGACCCACGCTGATCGCCACCGAAGAATTTCTTGGTCTCAAGGTTTCCTCGAAATACCTCTTTTACATCATCCTCTCTCCGGTTGGTCCCTACTATCCGGAGGGTTTCAATCCTGTCAAGATCACGGTCTGCACCGCTTACGTCCGCGCCGCACCCGGAGGTGTGGGAGAAGCCAAGACGGGCGGGAACTACGCCGCCAGTAACCTTGCAGAAAAAGAAGCCAAGGAGCGCGGTTTCACGCAAGTCCTCTGGCTTGATGCTGTCGAGCGTCGTTTTGTGGAGGAAGTGGGGGCGATGAACATCTTCTTTGTGATCGACGGGGAACTTCACACCCCGCAACTCACCGGGACCATCCTGCCGGGCATCACCCGCCGCTCCGTCATCGAACTCGCCCAGCACTGGGAGATGACGGTGGTCGAGCGCCGCATCCCCATTGACGAAGTGCAAGAGCGCATTAGCAACGGCTCCCTCACCGAGGTCTTTGGCTCCGGAACCGCTGCGGTCATCTCGCCTGTCAGCCTGCTCAATTTCAAGGACCAGAACCTCGTTATCGGGGATGGCCAAACCGGGCCGATCGCGCAAAAATTCTTCCAGCACCTCACCGACCTCCAGTACGGACGCATCGACGANCCCTTTGGCTGGATCGAGCCGCTTGAGTAGCCTNCCGGTTTTCTCACCGCAGAGGTGCAGAGATCACGGAGAAAAAATCTCTGTGTCCTCTGNGCCTCTGCGGTGAACCCAAACCCTACATGAAAATCACTCCAGATTGGTTCGACCGCGATCCCTGCGTCATCGCTCCGGATTTGCTGGGAAAGGTGCTGCGGCACAAGGTGGGCGGACACTGGCTCTGCGCCCGCATCATCGAAATTGAAGCGTATTTGCTGGAGGAGAAGGGCAGTCACGCCTCGTTGGGCTGGACTCCCAAGCGCAACGCCCTCTTNATGCCACCCGGCACGATCTACATGTACTACGCCCGTGGTGGAGATTCTTTCAATCTGAGCTGTCGGGGTGAGGGCAACGCCGTGCTGATCAAGTCCGGGATTCTGTGGCCGTGGCCCGCTCCGGACCCCGCGATGCTTCAACACATGCAGCAACTCAATCCCGTCAACGGACGCCTCCGTCCTCCAGAAACGCTTTGCTCCGGACAGACGCTGTTCTGCCAATCCCTCGNCCTCAAGGTGCCGGAGTGGGATCAGCGGACGTTTCAACCGGGACGACTGGAGTTGCTAGACATGAGCGAGCCTCCTCCGGAAGTTCTGCAAACCACCCGGCTCGGCATCTCTCCCGGACGCGATGAACACCTCCCCTTCCGCTTTATTGACGCGGGGTTCNTCCGCCACTGCACCAAAAACCCCCTCACGCAACGGAGTANTNCTCCACCGGTTCGGCGCTACGCGATTGAAGGGTAGGTTGGGCAAAACGAAGTGTGCCCAACCAAGACAAGCCATCACGCCGTGTTGGGCATGTCGCTGCCGCTCCTTTGCCCAACCTACTCTGAAATGTGTGACCAGATGCTTGTAAAGTGCGAAGAAAACCACGGGCCGCACTGGACACGGCCCGTGAGCAAGCAGCGGNTCANCCGCCGAGCCAGCCGCCGTNGTTCACNAAGAACGGNACGAAGACGAGGCTGAGGATCGCCGAGAGCTTGATGAGGATGTTGAGGGAGGGTCCGGAGGTGTCCTTGAAGGGATCNCCCACGGTGTCGCCAACGACGGCAGCCTTGTGGGTGTCNGTNCCCTTGCCGCCGAAGTTGCCTTTCTCGATGTACTTNTTGGCGTTGTCCCACGCGCCCCCGGAGTTGGCCGAGGCGATGGCCAGCACACCGCCNGAAACCAGCGANCCTGCCAACACGCCCGCGACTGCCGGAACGCCGAAGAGGAAACCGACAAGCAGCGGAGTTCCAATGATGAGAATGCCCGGCGGAATCATCTCCCGGAGCGCCGCTTGGGTGGAAATCGAGACNCATTTCTCGTAATCNGGTTCGNCCNTGCCCTCCATGATGCCCGGNATCTCCCGGAACTGCCGTCGCACTTCCGCNATCATGTCAAANGCNGCTTTGCCGACNGANTTCATCGTCATCGCCGAGAAGAGNAANGGCAGCATCGCNCCNACNAAGAGTCCNGTGAGNACCATCGGNTCNAGCAGNTTGATCGAGTCCANCACGTTCACGTCGGGCTGNAGCAGGTCGGCGCGGGTGAGGAATGCGGAGAAGAGCGCAAGGGAGGTGAGGATCGCGGAACCAATGGCAAAGCCCTTGCCGATTGCGGCAGTGGTGTTGCCCGCAGAATCGAGGACATNGGTACGGTTGCGGATGTGTTCGCCCATGCCGACCATCTCGGCGATACCGCCTGCGTTGTCGGCGACCGGACCATAAGCGTCAATCGCGAGGCCGATGACCAGTGTGCTCAGCATCCCAANGGCNGCGACNGCNACCCCGTACATGCCTGCNAGGGTGAANGGCACATAGATGCTCACNGNAATCGCAAGGATNGACCATGCGGAACTGTGGTAGCCGAGCGCGAGNCCGAAGATGATGTTNGTCGCCGCACCCGTTTCCGAGGCTTGTGCGACCTCCCGGACGGGCTTGAAGTCNTGCGAGGTGTAGTATTCGGTGATCAGGCCCACGANCAGTCCGGCNACCGCCCCGGNGAGGTAGCAGAGATAGACCCCAAGCCAGGAGTGGGATTCTCCGGAAATCTCAAAACTTGCGGGGAGCGCCCACCAGGTCACGGCGAGCATCACCGCACCGCTTAATGCCGTGGAGACGATCAACAACCGCTTGAGGGTTGGAGCCACATCCTGCTCGCTGTTGGCGCGTCCAAAGAGGATCAGTGTGAGCAGGCTGATCGGAATGCCGACTGCCGTGATCAGGATCGGGTAGAGCAGCGCGTTCAGATCGGTCGCAAAGGCCACCGCACCGATCACGAGGGCGGCGCAGGTGCTTTCCGCGCAGGAGCCGAAGAGGTCCGCGCCCATGCCTGCGACGTCGCCCACGTTGTCGCCCACGTTGTCGGCGATCACGGCGGGGTTGCGGGGGTCGTCTTCCGGAATGCCCTGCTCCACCTTGCCCACGAGGTCGGCTCCCACATCAGCGGCCTTGGTGAAAATGCCGCCGCCCACGCGGGCAAAGAGCGCGATTGAGGAGCCGCCGAGTCCGAATCCGGCCATCACTTCCATGAGGATGTGCTTGTCAATCTCAGAGGGCAGCATCACGGCGAGCAGCAGATAGACGAGGATCAACCCCAACACCGCCAGCCCGACCAGCCCGAAGCCCATCACGGCTCCGGAGTTGAGTGCGACCTTGAAGGCGTCTCCAATGGAATTGCGCGCCGCAACCGTGGTGCGGGCGTTTCCGGTGGTGGCGATCTTCATGCCAATGTAACCGGAGACGATGGAGAAGATGCAGCCCAGCAGGAAGGAGATTGCGGTGTACCAGCCCTCGTAGGTGTCCGGAGTGTGCTTGTCGTCAATCAAAACGCCGATGATCACGGCGAAGGCGACCATGAAGTACAGCATGTAGCGGTACTCCTCCTTGAGGAAGGCCATTGCACCCTTGGCGATGGCGCCGTGGACGCGCGTGAGTTTGTCGGCCTCCGCAGAGCTGTCGATGCCCTGCGTGAGCGGGATGCTCGACACACGAAGGGTGTAGAACAGTGCAGCCCCCAGTCCCAGCAGGGAGAGGGCTAGGATCATCATCACCATTGGGAATGTCCTTGAAGTGACGGGGTTGGAGAGAACGCTTGCGCGCAACACCGGAATGGGCAACCCTTCCGGATCATGGAGGCAGGAATCCTCAGCACTTGCCGAGTCCTGCAAAACTTGACATGATAGCGGTTTTTCGTGCAATTGGCAATCCTGACGATCAACCAAGCAGACGTGTCCCTGACGATCCTTCACCTTTCCGACCTGCATTTCCACGCGCTGCCCCATGCTTTTCCGGAGTGGGCCTCGAAACGGGTGCTGGGAGCAGCGAACCTCGTGCTGCGACGGGCGCAGCATTATCCGCTTGCTCGGGCCAAGGCGTTGGTCGAGCAAGTCCGGACACTGTCGTGGGATCATCTGGTGATCAGCGGCGACCTCACACAACTCGCGCTGGAGGAGGAATTCGCGCAGGCCTGCAAGGTATTGACACCCTTGCTGGAAAACCCGGAGCGCGTGACCGTGCTGCCGGGAAATCACGACCGCTATGTCGCCGATGCACAGTTTCCGGAGGATCGCTTTCAAAAGCACTTCGGGGAGTTTTGGACGAAAGGTCCGTTGCGGGCCAAAGCCTTAGGCGAGGGCTGGCATCTGCTGGGCTGGGACAGCACCCACCCGAATGACTGGTGGAGTGCCTGTGGCACGGTTCCGAAAGCAGTTGTTGCGGCAACGGAACGGCACCTGTCTGCCCTTCCGGGCGATGCGAAAGTGCTGCTTGCGAACCACTACCCGCTCTGGTTTCCGGAAGGCTGGCGGAGCAAGCCCCGGCACGAGTTGCATAATCTGCTGCCCGTGCGAGCATGGATGCTGCGGCAACCCAAGCTGCGGGCGTACCTGCACGGGCACGTTCACCGCAACTGGCACCTGACGATTCCACGGGAGGGCATGCCTGCGCTGGAAGCCGTCAATTCGGCGTCCTCCACGGAGGTGCTGCACTCCGGGGAAACCTCCTCGTTCCACCGCATCGTGCTGGACGGTGAGACGATTTCCGTGGAACCGATGACCTATTTTTGAGGAAGATCGCCTTGTTTTTTCACCACAGAGGTCACGAGATCACAGAGAAAGAGCAAATCCCCGTGTTTTCCGTGTCCTTCAGGGGCTCATGATTTCCAAAAGGATTGAGCAAACGATGCGCATTGGCGTGGATTTAGGTGGCACCAAGCTTGAGGCCGTCGCCTTGGATGACTCCGGAGCCGAACTCGCCAAGCAACGGGTGGCCACCCCCCGTGGCGATTACGAAGGCACCCTTGATGCGATTGCGGAGTTGGTGTCCGAGCTTGAGCAACAAACCGGACAATCCGGAACCGTTGGGGTCGGAATGCCCGGTTCGTTCTCCACCGTCACCGGACTGATCCGCAACGCGAACTCGACGTGGCTCATCGGCAAGCCCTTCGACCGCGACCTGCAAGCCCGCATGGGCCGCGAGGTCCGCTTTGCCAACGACGCGAACTGCCTCGCAGTTTCGGAAGCCGTGGATGGCGCGGGTGCGGGCGCGACGGTGGTCTTTGCAATCATCCTCGGCACGGGAGTGGGGGGCGGGGTGGCGCTCCACGGAAAAGTTCACAATGGCCACAACGCGATTGGCGGCGAGTGGGGTCACAACCCACTGGGCTGGATGGCGCCGGAGGAGTATCCCGGCCCGGAGTGCTACTGTGGCAAGCACGGCTGCATCGAAACCTTCGTGTCCGGCACCGGCTTCGAGCAGGATTTCCTGCGGATCACGGGGGAGCGTGTGCGTGGGCCGGAGATCGTTGCTCGCGCTGAATCCGGTGATTCGGTGGCGGAAGCGACTCTGCAACGCTACGAAAGTCGCCTCGCCCGCTCGCTGGCCACGCTGGCCAACGTGCTCGATCCGGACGTGTTCGTCCTCGGTGGTGGCATGTCCAACCTGCCCCGGCTCTACGAATCGCTCCCCCGGTTGCTCCCGCAGTGGACCCTTGGCCGGGAGTTCACCACGCCCATCCGCCCCGCCCAGCACGGGGATTCCTCCGGAGTGCGCGGAGCGGCGTGGTTGTGGTGAGTGCTTTGGTTAACCTTGCGGAAAAACGTTTTGCGGTAATCCCCGTTTCTACCAACTCTACCACCTCCTCAATCACCTCAACCTTTTCGGCAGCAGCTGCCTTGGGCAAGTGCTGGCGGTGATCCATCGCTATGTCAGCTGGTGCATGGACAAGACGGTGCAACTCAACGAGGGTATGGAAGTCGCTGGAGCCCGGGGAACCGTGTCGGGCAGGAGGTCAGGAGGGGGGGTGATGATGCGTTACCGGTCGGCCTTCTGCGAATAGACCGTCCGCATGGAGGTTCGTGAGACCGGCAGTTTGATCTTTTGGTAGCGCAGGACAACCTGCCGAAGACCTCTGTAGTTGAGCCCGTCCCGCTGAAAAGAGGGCGCAGGCTGGAGAGTGCTGCCGGCTTTGGTCTCTGTGTTCAGTTCGGCTTCCCGTTCCTGCCAACGTTTGTAGGAATCGCGGCGGTCAATCACCTCGCGCAGTTGCTTGTACTTGAACAACGACTTGCGCCCAGCAGATGGGGCCAGCGGCTTTCCTGAAGTCATTTGTTTTTCCCGCTCCCGCTTCCAGCGTCCGTAGTTGGGATTCCGCGCCTCCAAAGTCTTTCGTAACTGTGGCCACCGTACAGACCAGTACTTTTCTGAAGCCGTAGAAGCAGATGCTCCTGAAGTACTCTGTGCCTGCAACGCCGCTGGAAAAACAGCCATCCACAGCAAACTGCCCAGCAGTGCATACCACAAGCCGTGCCGCCTTGCTGCAACAGGAAAATTCCGCATCACCTTTGCGAGAGCGTGATTCAACATGTACTCAACTCTGAAGAAAAGACACGGCTGAAGTGAAGAGTTTCTGTCCATCTGCCGACCCCATCCACTCGGCCATGGCGCGTTCCGGATGTGGCATCAAGCCAAGCACGTTCCGTTCCGCATTCGTGATCCCGGCGATGTTGGCCAGTGAGCCGTTGGGGTTTTGCCCCTCGGCATAGCGAAAGGCGATTTGTCCGTTTCGCTCCAACTCCGCCAGGGTGGTTGTGTCACAAAAGTAATTCCCCTCGCCATGTGCCACGGGCAACCGCAACTGCTCCCCCATGGCGCAGGCTTGCGTAAACGGGGTGTTGGAGGTGGCCACCTCGACTGCAGGAATCTCACAAACAAACTGCAAGCTTGCGTTGCGCTGCAATGCTCCCGGCAGGAGTCCGGACTCGGTCAGCACTTGAAATCCGTTGCAAATCCCCAAAATCGGCACCCCCTGTGCCGCCGCCTGCCGCAGGGCTTGCACCACCGGACTTCGTGCAGCCAGTGCCCCCGCCCGCAGGTAATCTCCGTGGCTGAAGCCACCTGGAACCAATATCAGCTCAAAACCTGCAAGGGAAGCGGTGGTGTACCAAACGTATGCGGGGGCCAACTCCGGAGTTTGCTGGGCTGCTTTGAACAAATCGGAGTCGCAGTTCGATCCGGGAAAGACAAGAACAGCGGTGCGGTGGCTCATACCTGAGACGTTTCCAGAGGAACAAAAGGGGGTAAAGCAGCCATCTTTCGCAGTCTGGCATGATTTTTGAGCTATACTTCAGCACAGGGAGAGGTGTATTCAAAATCAATAATGGCTCAAAACTCCACCGTTTCTGTCTGAAGCGGCAGTTCGGAACCTCGTTTCTCCCAGCACAGGACTGTGGTCAACGGTGACAGTAGATCATGGTTGGTCTGAATTTGAAAGAGATGGTTAATCCCAAGCACAGGACTGTGGTGCTCTAGATGGAAAACTCGGAATGAGTAGCAGCAATTCCAGACGCGGACCCAAACCCGCCGCCTCCCTCAAAGCCCTCTCCTACTTCGTGGATGTGCTGGCGATGCTGGCGATCATTTTCCTCATCCAGTCGGAAACCCAATCCAAGCAGCGCGAAGACACCCACAAGCAGCAGACTACACAAAACGAGAATCAACTCGAGGAACTACTGAGACGGATCAGGGAGTACCAGACGCAGATCAAGCAGTACGAGACGCAGATCAAGCAGTACGAGACGCGGATCAAGCAGTACGAGACGCAGGAGCAACGACTGAAAACCGCCAACTTGCAGGAGGAACTGTCCAACCAAGAAAATGAGGTCAAGAAGACCACTCAGAAAATCCAGAACCTCTACGCTCAACTCGATCAAGCCATTGCCAAAAAGGACAAGTCCCTCCAGCGCTATCAGAGTGTTCTCAATGACATGGAGGCCAAGTTCAACACGAAAGTTCACCACCTTGAAGACAGAAATATTCAACAAAAACAAAACCTTGAAAAAACCCTTCAGGAAAAAGTCCAGTTGGAGGAAAACCGGCAGAATCTGGTGGCCAAACTGGAGAGTCTGGACGAGCAGTTAGAAGGCCGGGTGCAGAACATCAAGGAGTTCTCACGCAAAAACAAGGAGTTGCAGGCGGAGATTTCAAAAAAGGAGGATGACCTGAAAATTCAGGTCAGCCAAATCAACGTCCAGCATCAGCAAACGATGGCACAAAAAGCCGAGTTGTATCAAGACACGGTGAATCGCTTAGAGCAGTCGTACCAGCAAACCCTGACCGAAGTGCAAGCATCCCATCAGCAAGCACTGCTCGGGAAGGAGCAGCGCGCCCAACAGTTGTTGATACAGAGGGAGAAGGCGCTCAAAGCCGCCTTAGCGGTCAAGGATCAGGAAATTCAGGATGCCGTGCAGGTCGCGCTTGCCGACAAGGAGGCCGAACTGGAGAAGCTACTGGTCGATCAAAAATCCCAAGCCCGCAAGGCGCTGACTGACAAGGAGGCCGAACTCCTGAAGGCGCTGGCCGCAAAGGAAGTGGAATTCCAAAAAGCCCTTGTCGAAAAAGAGTCGCAACTCCAACAAGCGCTGGTTGCAAAAGCAGCCACCCAAAAGCATAAGCTGGAGGCCGAGAAACAGGAGTATGAGAACGCATTGGCTGAGTTGCAGTGGAAGCTGCGCGACAAGGAAGGGCAACTCTCCGAACTGAAAGCCCAGAGCGACGCCATTGCCTCCAGGCATCAGGCGTTGCTCAGCGCAAAACGAAAAATCGACAGGGAGTTGGCAGATGTCCGGAAGGCTAAGCAGGAGAAACAAAAAATCACGGATCGCCTGAAAGCCCTGGAGAAGCATGGGGCGTTGGTGACAGAAAATGGCGAGGTGATCCTGCCGTTCAAGGACAACTCCTTCCGGCGTGATGACTATGTCATTCAGACCCCATTACAGGATTTCCTCCGGACAATCGTTCCGAAGTATGCCAAATTGCTCTGCGGAAAACCGGAACACTGCAAGCAGATCAAGGAGGTGAAGATCGGGGGGCACGCCTCCCCCGTGTACAAGGGGAAGTACATGTCTCCAGAGGACGAGAGTCCCGTGGCGCGTTATTCTCAATCTTACAACCTTGAATTGAGCTTCCAGCGCGCACAGGCCGTCTTTCAGTTCATTAAATTCGATATGGTGTTCCCCCACAAATCCGAATTCATGAAGAAATTGACGAATGTGAGCGGCCACGGCTATTTGAAAGCCAAGGAGGTTCCTGAAATCTACATCGGTAAATTCGCAAAATGCGCGGATGAGTACAATTGTGAACAAGAGCGCTATGTGGTGCTAACCTTTCAAATGTCCCTAGAGGAAATTTACTAAAGAAGGAGGAGTATGGAATCATTGGTTTACTGGTATTCGCTCATTGTCGGGGACATCCTGACCCCTGCGATCTTTGTCCTGTTTGTGGTTGGACTCATCCTCTTGTTCAAGCGTCATTATCTCATTGAAAGCGAACACCAGTTCGCGGTTTCGTTGCAAAAAGTGGTGACGGACTACATTCAGGAACTCTACAAACAAAAACAGACCAAGGAGTTTTCACAAATTGTCTGGGAAATTCTCAAGCAAGCCCATGAGAAACGCAGAATGCACGCAGAAGTCGCCGCAAAAAAATCGAAACAGGACAAGCTTGCTCCAGCCAAATCGGAAGCAAAATTATCCGAGTCGGACGATGGTGGAACCTCCAATCCATTTTTGAGGGCAGAAGTGCGAACCACCCAACCAGGAGCCTCTTCAGACGGCAGTCAAGACCGGTTTGAACGCCCAACGTTTGACTTGGAACCTGGCAAGTCAAAATCAGAATTCAGCAAGATATTCGTCGATTATTTTGATAAACGCTTTGAAATCAATAAGGGCGTCGAGCAAATCATCGATAACACACTGGAGCAAACCATCCATTGCAATTGGGAGCAGCCGGATCCAAACTTTTTCAACATCGCGTCCTACGCCTTTACTTACAATCCGTACTTCAAGCGAGTCTGGAAACTGAACTTTGATTCCGCTAACAGCCTGCTCAAGAGCTGGTCGGAAATCCTTGTCATGTTCGGCATCCTCGGAACCTTTGTCGGTTTTTTTCTGGCACTCCAGTCTGGAGAGGAACTCAAGGATGGGGTTTCGATTGCAATGGTTAGTTCCATCGTGGGAATGACTTTGGCCGTGTTTTTTTTGATCATGGAAAAGACCTTCACCGATGAGGAGACCGCGATGAGTTCCGTGGATATCTACAAAGATTCGCTGGAACTCATCTGGATCAACAGCAAGGAATTGGCAAGCAGTACAGCAGCCCCCCCCGTAAGCTCAAAGGTGGTCTCAAAAAGCACTCCGGTGGACCTCGCTACGAACGGGGGAACCAACCCCTTTGCAGACAAGAATAACGGCGCAGGGGATGACCAGTTTGACTTCTAGTAGTTCTTTGTGCCCGAAGTTTTTCCAGGGAGTTGTTAACCCAGAGAATCTTTGAAGATCTTGTAGAGGATTCTTTCCTGAGCACTCACACGGTCATCGGCTCCAATAAACTCCTCCAAAATCTCTTTAATTTTTTCAATCTGTTGGTGATCGCAGAGCTTTGTCAACTCCTGTGTGGCGATTTTGAAGTGATCAACTAAGCTCTCTCCCTTTTTCATCCAATCATCCAACTCCTTAAAAATCTCTCCCAGGAAGGGACCCACCTCCTTGTGCGGGCCCTCCCAAAGTTCCAAAAAGACTCCGTAAATGATATCGACCTCATCATCATCCAACGTATCTGCCATGCCGACAATGATCATCAATTCTCCCAGCCGTATGAGGGCTTCCCGGTTGAATTTAATTTTATCCTCGCCTTCCTCAAAATCGAAACTGATCCCCTGAACAAATTGCCGATAATACAGTTGCTTGTGCTGATGATCCCCTTGATTCACGGCAACCAAACACTCCATCAACAGCTTGAGGGTTTCATCATCAAGGGTCGCACGGTCCTCAGCTTTTGCAACTTGGTGAATGCACAGCACGGCTTCTTGTTTTTGGTCATTTGAAAGGGAGTTGGACAGTTCGTGTACGTTCTCCTTGAAATGATTCACGAGGGCATCCCCGTCATGTTCCTTGAGTTCTCCCTCACAAATCCCGTTGAGCGTGGTTTGGATGTCTTTTTGAGAACTTTGACTCAGTCCACTAAGCAGTTTTATGATCAGACTCTCCTGTTTTTTATCCAACATTTTGTTTGCTTTGACCTCTGTGTTTTTCCTCATAACACCCTTAGAATTTGATTAGATACTGAAGTTGACATTCACGTCAAGGACACCTCAATGCGGTAGTCTTCAATGACAGAGTTGACGAGCAGTTGGTCACACATGCTCCGAAGTTGCTCCTTGGCTTGAACCTGGTCATTGCAATCGAGTTCCACCACAATCGACTTCCCCACCCGGACTCCCTGCACCGAGGGAAAGCCCAGTGCTTGCAAGGTGGTTTGCACCGCCTTGCCCTGCGGGTCCAGCACCTCTGCCTTGAGGGAAATGGTGATTGTCCCTTGCATCATTTTACGCCTTCGGTCAATCGTCGCCAAACCTCCTCGTAAGCCTCCACCACTCCGCCAAGGTCGCGCCGAAAGCGATCCTTGTCGAGTCTTGCCTGAGTCGCCGCATCCCAAAAGCGACAGGTGTCCGGAGAGATTTCGTCGGCAAGCAGCAGGTTGCCCTCCGCGTCTCGTCCGAACTCCAGCTTGAAATCCACCAGCAGAATTCCACATGGTTCCAGCAGTTGCTTCAGACAGTCGTTGACCGCCAGCCCTTGCTGGCGCAGTTCTGCAAGTTCGGACTCAGAAGCCAAACCCAGCATGTGGATGTGGGCATCGGCAAGCATCGGATCACCCAAATCGTCATTCTTGTAATAGAACTCGACCAGCGGCGCAGGCAGTTTCTTCCCTTCTTCCCAGCCGATGCGCTTGCTCAGGGACCCGGCGGCAACATTGCGCGTCACCACCTCCAGGGGAATGATTTCAACGCGCCGCACCAGTTGCTCGGTTTCAGAAAGCGTCTCAACGAAATGGCTCCGCAAGCCCTGCTGATGGAGCTGCTCGAAAAAAAAGCTGCTGATCTTGTTGTTGAGCCGCCCCTTGCCTTCCAGTTGCTCAAACTTCTCGCCGTTGAAAGCCGTGGTGTCGTTTTTGTACGCGACCCGGACGACCTCCGGATGATCCGTTGTGAAAATCTTTTTGGCCTTGCCCTCGTAAAGCAGGGTATCTTCAGAGGATTCCATGTTCAACGGAGTGCGTTTTCTAAAAGTGACGGAGTCCAAATCCCGCAGGAGTTGAGCGTTTCGAGAATCCTTGCCGGATCATCGCAAGTGAAGTTCAGGTGCCCCATCTTGCGGCCTTCCCGGATCTCGTGTTTGTGGTAGAGATGCAGGTGCGCAGCAGCCGGGAGCCGGTCCAACTGCTCAAGCATTCTGGAAAGCTGGTCGCCGATCAGGTTCAGCATGACCACTGGCGTGTGCAACGTGGTTGCTCCCAACGGCCAAGCGGCCACAGCGCGGAGGTGCTGCTCAAACTGCGAGGTTGCACACGCATCCTGCGTGTAGTGTCCGGAGTTGTGGGGACGTGGTGCCAGTTCGTTCACCAGCAACGTATTGTCCGGGAGCAGAAACAACTCCAGCCCCAACACCCCCACCAAACTCAAGGCATCCGCCACTTGCTCTCCAAGCCGAGTCGCCTGCGCCTCAACCGAGGGGTTGATTCTCGCCGGAACCCTCGTCAAAGTCAGTATGTTTTTCTCGTGAACATTCTCGCCGACAGGGAAACCGGCGACCTCACCGGAAGGGGTGCGGGCCACCACCACCGACAACTCCTGCTTGAACTCCACGAGTGCTTCCGCAATGAACGGGAGTTCCGCTTTTCTGGAGAGTTCGGCAAAGCTCGGCTCAACGGCAGCCGCAGAGGTGATTTTTTGCTGTCCCTTGCCGTCGTAGCCCCCTGAGACCGTTTTCAGCATGAGCAGCCCGAGCACTTCGTGCGCTTCCATCAACTCGGCAACAGAACGGACAATCCAGAAAGGCGTGACCGGAAAACCCTGCTCCTGCAAGGTGCTTTTCTCCCGGATGCGGTGCTGACTGAGTGCAAGCAGCCGACTGCCCTGCGGCACCGAAACTTGCGATTCCAGAAACTCCACTCCAGAGACCGCGACGTTCTCGAACTCGTAGGTCACGAGGTCACAGCGTTTCGCCAGTTCTGCCAGTGCCACCCGGTCTCCGTAGGGTGCGGCAAGCACCTCGGCTCCTGCGAAAAACGCTGGACACGCCGGATTGGGGTCCAGTGCGACAAAATGGAAGCCCATCGCGTTGCCCGCATGAACAAGCATCTGAGCAAGCTGGCCTCCACCGAGCAGGCCAATGGTTGCCCCCGGAGGGAGGAGCTTGTGATTCACGGCAGTTCGCTTTGCAAAATCTCTGCGCGGGTGGTGTCTCGTCGGGCTTGCAGACGCTTGGCGAGTTCCGGATCGTGCAGAGCGAGGATTTGGGCAGCGAGCAGTCCGGCGTTGTACGACCCCGCTCCGCCAATCGCCAAGCTGCCAACCGGAACCCCGCGAGGCATCTGCACGATGGAGAGCAGTGAATCCCAACCGCTCAGTGTGGAGGACTTGACGGGCACACCCAACACCGGAAGCGTGGTGTGCGCGGCGACCATTCCGGGCAGGTGAGCGGCACCTCCAGCTCCGGCAATGATCACCTGAAGACCACGCGGACGGGCGGTTTTCGCGTACTCGGCCAGCCAGTCCGGAGTGCGATGCGCCGAGACGATTTTCTGCTCGTAAGCCACAGCAAGCTCGTCCAGCACCGCACAGGCTTCCTTCATCGTTTCCCAGTCCGAGCGGCTGCCCATGATCACACCAACAGCGGGAGGATTCATTGTGTTTGCTCCAGCGAAAGAATGGGGTGAGCGGCAGGAAATCGCACCAGGAAGGTGGAACCGGAACCCGGCTCGCTGGACGCGCTGATGGTTCCCGCCAAGAGTTGCATCAGGCTCCGGACAATGGCCAGCCCCAACCCGGTTCCGGAAACGGACGGATGGGACGTGACCTGCTCGAAGACCTCGAAAATGCGTTCAAGCTGTTCCTTGCCGATTCCAGGGCCGTTGTCTTCCACGGCGACCGTCACCCAGCCTTCCTCGCAGGACGCACGCACCCGAACCACACCGCCCTTGGGTGTGAACTTCACGGCGTTCCCCAGCAGGTTGATGAACACCTGCCGCAGCTTGTCCTCGTCGGTTTGACACTGCCAGTCGGTTGCTTCCAACTCCAGCTTGAGTTGCAGGGCTTTTGGTGCGGCCAGTGGCTCCACCAACTCAAAAACCTCCTGCAACACCATGGAAAGCTCGAAGCTCTGCAAGGCGACCTCCATCTTCCCCGCCTCGATTTTGGCGAGATCAAGCAGGGTGTTGATCAGTTCGAGCAGTTTGCGTCCGCTTTGGAGGATACGCGTCAGCCGATCCCGCTGGTAGTCCGTGAGCGAATCGTCCGGATCTGCATTGAGCAGGGTTTCCGCAAAACCGTTGATCGCGTTCAGCGGAGTCCGCAACTCGTGGGACATGCGTGTGAGAAAGTCGCTCTTCGCCTGTGTTGCCGATTCCAGTTCTCGGTTGGCGGACTCAAGCTGGCTTGTGCGCTCCCGGATTTCCACCATGAGTTGCTGGAACTCGCGGGCCAAGTCACCCACTTCGTCCCGGCTTTCCACAACAATCGGCTGTCCGTCGTCCTGCTCCCGGATGGTGCGAACCCGATCCCGCAGGTGCTGAAGTGGTAGGGTGATTTGATGCGAAAGCAGGCGGGCGAGCATCCACACGAAGATGAAGACCGCCAACCCGATGAAGAGGATGTGGATGTTGAGGATCACCAACTCCTGATGCGCCTCCTGACTCGCCTCCTGTGCAAGATCGAACTGAATGCGGACAATCGCCTCAATCGCCGCTTCTGTCTCACGGGACAACGGCAGCACCTCCTGCACCATCAGCGCATTCGCCTGAAGCCACGGCAGATTTTCCGGGGTTATGCCCGGGGGCAGGCCTGGACTCAGCACCGCTGGCTTGGATTTGCCGGAAACCGTGGCGTCCACCTGCTTTTGCCTGGCCTCCAACTCCAACAGCAAGAGCCGCACATCGTAGTAGTTGCGAGCCTCAACGTTGCGCTCCGGACGCCACACCCGCTCGTGTCCCGATTCCCCGCCTTTGTAGAAGGTGGTGAGTCGCTCCACCTGCTCGTGGATTCCAGACCACGCCTGTGCCCGGACCTCCCGGCTCCTCCCTTCCCGCGAAACCAGCCATTCCCGCTGGACCTGTACCGCCTGGTGGAGTCGGTTGCTCAGGATGAACCACGACTCGGCGACAGGCTGCAACTCCAGATTGCGCCGGGCCAGTTCCTGCTGCCGCTGGGCCAGCACATAGACGGCAATGAACCCCAGCAAGGTCAAGAGCGACCCAAAATAGAAGGTCACGAGAATCTTGTTGCGGAGGCTGCGGGGCATGAGTGGAAATGGTCTTTGCCTCCAAGTTATAGCAGGAACGGCAAACGATTGCTACGTCCAGACGTGCCGTGTCACTTTCCCCTGGACGGTCAGTCGTTACCCTGGAGGAAAGGCACGGATTCGTGGGCTCCTCGGATGAATGTGCTATTGGTGGATTGTCCGGAATGATGACCGAACCCCACCAACTCGCACTGCATGGACCCCACTGAAATCCCCCAACGTCCCCCCAGCCTTGGGCAGCTCCTCCGGGACACAACCAGCCACAGCGTGGTCAACGGCGTTGTGGCGATGCTGTTCGCCTGCACCGGCCCGGTTGCCATCATCTTCGCCACCGCGCATGTGGGCGGCTGGAGCCAAGTGGAGCGGGACGCCTGCTTGCTGCTGGCGATTTTCAACGAGCAGGAACTGAGTGCGGCAGCGCTTTCTGGAGGGTTTGCGGGACTCGGAGGGCACTACCTGCTTGTTACCCCCGAACTTGTCCGCCAGCATCTCGCGGCGGGGCAAATGGTAGGCATCGGTTATCCGAATTCCCGAAACTGCCTGTTTCGGGAACTCAACCGGGGGGTGAAGTGGCTCTTTAGCAACAACGCCCTCGAACTCGCCGAAATCCGGGAGCAGGCACTTCAAGAAATCGACGGCTGATTCACAACCTCAACTTTTTGCAGAACATGCGCATTGGCGTGGATTTGGGCGGCACCAAGATCGAAGCCGTCACCCTGAATGACTGCGGAATCGAACTCACCAAGCAGTGGGTGGCCACACCGCGTGGTGAGTACAAGGGCACCCCCGATGCAATTGCAGAACTGGTCTCCGAGCTTGAGCGGAAAACCGGGCAGCCCGGAACCGTGGGGGCGGCATGCCAGATTCGTTCTCGAGCGTCATCGCTTCAAGAATCCCACTCCTCTCCATCCTGAACTCCCGGAAAGATCCCATACCCGCATCCGCATCCGCGCGGAGACGTTCCTGACGGGAGGCACGTGCCTCCCTGCGTTTGCATGTGAGGAAACCCTGCTTCCTCCAGTTTCTCCAGGTTGTCCTCAAAACCCTCCTTGCAGCAAGTAAAACCAATCCTGCACCTGACAAACC
>PBTB01000032.1:0-8501 GCA_002726945.1 Deltaproteobacteria bacterium
ATGGAAAGTTGACTTTCAGATCTTGTTCAAAATAATCCCTGTCAAAAAACAGGGGAAATACAATCTAAATGTGCAATTGCAGGATTTAGGTTTTAAGTGATTTTTGGAATAGAGGTACCTGAAGTATACCGGATCTTCTGGAGTTTCAAGGCATCAAAAAAGGCACATCGCCTGCTCTGTAACTGGAGCGATTACGCTGAAAATCCATAAAAAGACAAGGACGCTTGTATCTTCAGTTCAGGAAATCGTCTTACTTTGAAAGATTTAGACCCTTCCGTGCTACCATCTATGACTGAGATATCATCTAACTTATTCCAAGCTGTTGTCGTGCACGATCAATATATTTCTGTTGCCCAATTCCTGATTTTCTCAGCCTATCATATCTTTCAAAATGATCCAGAAGTGCGGCAACTTTTTCACGTCCATCCTTATTTTTTACTGCTTCATAAGGGCTTTTTTCACCAAGAGCTGGTAATTTTGAATTTATCCACTGATGCCAATGATCATCAAGAGTCTGTTCTAAAAGCTCTTGTGCTTCTGGACCGATCTCATGATGAGATATAAGTGGATCTTCAGCACTTTCACTTTTGCTATCAGACTCAGCTAATAATGAATCGATTGATTGGATTTTAGTCACTCGATAGGTTGTTTGGTCTCCTAAAAGTTTTTCAATCTCTTTATGGATTTTTTCTGCACGATTTTTAGAATTGACAGAGACTCTAAGTTGCCGCTCATCAATAATAATATCTCCAAGAGACGTGTATCCAACACTTTTTAGATGGTGGCCTTTTTTGAGCCAACGGAAGGCGACTCTTTTGATTTGACCCTCAACATCAAATTCAGCTTCTTCCAGAAGTTCTTCTTTTGATATATCCAAAGCCAGGGTTTGGAGGCGTTCAAACGCAATTTGTGGTGAAGTAATATCAAAAAACAGTTCATACATGCATAGTGGATCCCCATCGGAGTTGCACAATTTTGGAGGAGTATGCAATTGCTCGAAAATACCAAAGTACAACTCACGAATTTCGACATTCCAATCATGAAGATTTTCTACGGTAATGCGCCTTTTCCCCACACGCATTGCGATCCTTAGGTCAATAATTAGAGGCTTGTAAGAAGGAGGGATCATGACAGCCCCACATCCTATTAATAGTCCGACATGTTCATACTGAATTACTCTGCCAAAAAGGATGTCACTTTTTTGAGTATTTTCCGAACCGGATCGCTCCATGACATAGGTTTCTTTCTCTAACAGGATGTCTCGTAGTGTAAAGCCTTCTCCTTGTTTACATTCAATGACCTCGTGAAAACTATAATTTTGATCACAAATCAGTTGGATATAGGTACACTCTAGTTCTGATAAATTCCGTTTATGTTTTGCTAAATAAGATTCAGCAATGACAGGAAGGTGATCCAGATCCACCTCACTATCCTCTTCTAAATATTCTGGTTCTGGTCTCCAATTATATAGGTACCAATAGAAAAAAAATTGGTCATGAATTGAATCCAAATCAAAGGATTTATCGTCTTGATAGTTTACAAAATCATCCCATGCCGCNCGTGGGGCTTCCTCGTTATAGATTTTTCTTGAGTAACGAGCCAACTGGTTTGATAAATTTCTATCAAGATCGCTCAATTTTCGCCATAAGTAATCGATCGGCTCACTGGAACTCTTTTGACAGCATTTTTTGTACTTTTTACCGCTTCCGCATGGACACGGAGTGTTACGTCCGACTTTACCCATATCCTTGACTTTTTCGTTGAGTGATCTTAATTTTGGGTCGTTTCTCACCTTGAGTGTTGTTCCTCTGAAAATCGGGAAAAATCACTGTAAGCCGGAGGAAACGTACCGGAAAACGCCGTCTCTTTGCAAAATCCCAACACTTGACAGGGTGAATCTTGCTGAGGAGACACCAACACTCAAGAGGTGGATTATCGAATGACGTTTAACTTGAGTGTATTGTGTTTCTATAAAGTATTGATAGTATGAGTTATTTTAATAATAAATCCCAAGTTACTTATTTTATTAAGAATCAAGCCATAATTTTTTAAAAAACAACCTACTCAATGTGGGTATGACGGTACAGTTTAGAGTGATGAGTAAGATTCACAAGGTAGCAGATTCAAGGCAGGGTTGCAAGGATCACGGAGCCGAGCAGGATGCGGTAGAGGACGAAGAGCAAGGTTCCATGCGTGCGCAGGAAGCGTAACAGGAATTCGATCGCGACCCACCCGCTCACGAAGGCACTGGCGATGCCAAGCAGCAGGGGGAGGGTGCCGTGCCCTCCGAATCCGGAGTGCGAGAGTTCCCACAGTTCGAAGAGGCCGCTGCCGAGAATCGCCGGGAGCCCGAGCAGGAAGGAGAAGCGGGCCGCCTCGGCGCGGTCGAGTCCAACCAGCAAGCCGCCCATGATCGTGGAGCCGGAGCGCGAGCAGCCTGGAATCAGCGCGAGGGCTTGGCAGAGACCGATCCCCTGCACCGACCAGAATCCGAGCGTGTCGAGATTGCCACGACGGCGGGAGTAGCGTTCGGCCAGCCAGAGCAGGATGGCGAGTCCGATCAACGCCACACCGATGATCCAAAGCTGCCGGGCCTCGGTTTTGATCCAGTCCTTGAAACCAAGGCCAAGGATCACGACCGGGAGGGTGCCGACCACGATGCTCCATGCAAGCCGGGAATCCTGTGTTGCAAACAGCTTGCGGTCCGCGAGGCTCCGGAGTGCGGCACAGGTGAGGCGGACAACGTCCTCTCGGAAGTAAAGCAGCACCGAGAGCAGGGTGCCAAGCTGGATGACGGCGGAGAACTCGGTGCCGGGGTCGCTCCAGCCCAGCCAGTGAGGCACGATCCGGAGGTGGGCGGTGCTGCTGATCGGCAGGAATTCCGTGACGCCCTGCACAATGCCCAGCACCAATGCTTCAAAGGCACTCACTCCTCGTCTTCCTCCACTTCCGGCCCGGCGTTATCTTCCAGTTCCATCCGGGGTTCCGGCTCCGGGCGGTACGGATTCTGAAGTTGGATCAAGTGTTCCCAACGNCCCGCGTCGCCGTACAGTTTGATCAATTCTTCATCNTAGAGCGGGTACTTGAGTGAAGCTGCACTGCCGACCTCCCAGCCGATGCTAGGTGCGTATTGCCGGACGAACTCAATGCCGTTGATGCGCTCGTCCTGATCCAGCCAGTCGCCCAGCACAAGGTAGCAGTGACCGTACTGGACCATGCTGCGGCGCAGCATCAGCATAAACTCCCGGAAGGCCTGCTTCCACTGCTTGGGTGTGAAGTTGCGTCTTGCACCCAATTCTCCCTGCTTCATCTCTGAGATCGGCAGCCGTAGCCACTTCATGCGCAGCAGGTGGTGTTCAAAGTAATCGTAAGTTCCCGGATACGGGGGACGAGTGATGATGCAGTGGACCGATCCGGCTTCCACCGAGGGGAGTGTCCGTGCGTCCTCGTTGAGCAAGGTGGGCTGNGGGACTTTGGCGAGTTTGAACTCCATCCGCATCTGCTGGTCCAGCAACTCCTGCGTTTTCCCGGTCATCCAGCGTGCCACCGCGCCACGAGGGTACTTCGGAGTGACGCGCTCCAGTGAGGTGTCCGCCTTGAAGGTGGAGAACTTGACGACAAGGCTGGAGAACACCGCCCGCAAGGTGTCGCGTTCCGGAGTCGGGGGCAGNTGGTCGATCGCGTCAATCCAGTGCAGCATCTCGACAAAAAGATGCGGCGGGTGCTGAAGCTTGAGCCAGTCAATGTAGGGGCGGCGGATCGGGCCTTCGTCTCGACTTCGGGTTTCCACCCGTTCCCGGACGCTTTCCAGTGCCCCCCAAACACGCTCGGCGTTGGACTCGCTGAGCCAACGGCAGCGTTCCTGAGTCACAAGTTGGGCCACGGGGTTGAGGTCGTTGCCAATCACGCGGTGCCCTCGCAGCATGCCCTCGAGCAGCACCGTGCCTCCGCCCATGAACGGGTCCATCACCACCGGATGCGACCGTGATGAAACGGCGCGCAGCAGGGTGCGGGGCAGGTTGGGGTGGAAGCGTCCGGGATAGGTGTGGAAGCCGTGGGTCCAGTCGCGGATCGCCTTTTCGGGCTTCGGCGTTTTCAGCGCAGTCATCAGCCAGTCCGCATCCTTGCCGCGCAACCGCTCCTTGATGCTCTGCTGCGAGGCCGCCCGGCGCTTGCCCTTCTTTTCCGGAGGCAGCGATTTTCCAGGGCGGTGCCATTCCTTGGGCAGAGGAGTGCGAGTAATTTTTGAGGGGCGTGGTCGGCTCTTGCGTCGAGGACGTTCCTCCCGGAACCGATGCTCCGGCCTTTCCAAATCTGTGGTGCCGCCCTCCCGGAACCGACGACGCTGCGGGGGCGGATCCCGGCGAAAATCCTCATCACGGTTGAACCTGTGCCGGGCCCGGCCGCCNTCGTCACGNTGTTCCCGCTCGAATCGGGGCTGCCGCCGNTTGGCATCGTTGCGGTCGAATCGTTGTTTGCCACGATCATCGTCATCGTGCCGACCCCGCTCAAAGCGCCGNTCTCGCCGCTCACCTCCATCATGCCCCCGCCGCTGGTCGCGCCAATCCCGGTTTGGACGATTCCGCCGCTGGTGGCGTGGACCCTCCTCTTCAAATGGCGGTTCCGGAGGGCGTTTGCGGACCCGGATCGGCCTTGCACTGGAGACCGGAAAATTTTCAGGATTGGGTTTTTCTGGTTCGTTGNAGTTCATCCGGAAGCGGAGCTTGGCGTGACAGGTTCAGAGGGTTGAAAGCAGGCGACAACCGTAGTGCCAATGATGAAAATTCCGCCCAGCACGGTCTGGAGGGACGGGATTTCACTGAGCAGCAGCATAGCAAAGAGGATCGCGTACACCGATTCCATGCCTGCGAGAATCAGGCTGGCGAGTTGTGCACGAACCCGTTGGAGTCCATGAATGAGCAGGGCGTGTCCTGCGGCGGTGCAGATCAGGCCGAGGGCCAGCAGCAGGCTCCAGTCGTGCTCGTTCAGGTTCCAACTCAACCCGACAGAAAATGGCAGCAGGGCAAGTGCGGCGAATCCGTTTTGGGCACAGCCGATCAGCAGCGGCGAGTGCGTTTGCACATGCAGTCGGTTGAGGATGGTGAGTAGCGCAAAAGTGAATCCGGAAACCAAGCCCCAACCCACGCCGAGCAGCACGTTGGAGGCGTCCGGGTTGGTGGGGTTGCCGGACTTGGAGGTGGCGATCAGTGCAATTCCGACCATCACCGCCAGTGCAAGGCCAAGGTGGAGGGGCCGCAACCGCTCCCGGAACACCCACGGTTCGATCATCGTCGTGAAGAGGGGATAGCTCGAATANGAGAGCACGCCGATGGCGACTGTCGAAACCTGAACCGCGTGAAAAAAGGTCACCCAGTGCGTGGCGAGAATCGCACCCGTCACGGCCAGCCAAAACCACTCGTGTCCAGAAAGCTGCAGGCGTTTGCGCTGAATGCCCAACACGATCGCAAGTGCCAGTGCGGCAATCGCCGTGCGGCCCTGTGTGATCAGCACCGGCGAA
Source organism: Deltaproteobacteria bacterium (assembly GCA_002726945.1). Lineage (GTDB taxonomy): Bacteria > SAR324 > SAR324 > SAR324 > NAC60-12 > UBA8110. Next base: position 5,519 of record PBTB01000032.1, read on the forward strand.
TGTTCCAGAAACTTCCCGAACAGTCCCGCCAGCCCAAAGGCAAGGGTTGCAGCGTGGACACTGGCCATCCCCCCAAAGGAATTTCTGGAGTTCATGTCGGTGGGGCTTGCAGGATTTTCGCAGNCTCAAGAGGCCGCCTGTGCCGGAATGCGGNCTTGCTGNNGCGCCTTNAGATGAACCCGCAGGATNGTGATGGCNGCAGGNGTGATGCCGTCCATGCGGCTCGCCTGTCCGAGNGTGGNGGGNCGGATATTTTCCAGCTTCTCGATCACCTCCAGCGACAGCCCGGAAATCCCTTGGGGCGAGAAATTCTCCGGAATTGCAAGACGGTCCAGTTCGCGGAGGTGCTTGAGCTCCTGCGCCTGCCGGACGAGGTAGCCCGCGTACTTGATGCCGATTTCAACCTGTTGTGTGGCCTCTGGAGTGTATGTCTCCCACGCCACGCAGCTGCCGAGCATTTGGGTGGTCCGGAGTCGAGCCAGCGTGAGTTTGGGACGCTTGAGCAGTTCTGCGGCGGAGACCGGATGCTTGAGTGGTGGTTCGCCCAGCNANTCCAGTTCAGTCTGGGTTTCTGTATTGGGAACCAGCCGTTTGGACTGAAGCGTGGTGGAGAGCGCGTGAATCTGCCGCCGTTTTTCCANAAATTTTTTCCAGCAGTCGTCCCAAAGCAACCCCAACGTTTTGCCATGTTCGCAGAGCCGCAGGTCGGCGTTGTCCTCCCGGAGGTGCAAGCGGTGTTCGGCGCGGGAGGTGAACATGCGGTAGGGTTCGCTCACGCCCTTGGTGATGAGGTCGTCCACCAAAACACCAAGGTAGGCTTCATCCCGTCGCAGNATGAACGGCTCACGCTTTTGCACCTGCAAGGCGGCGTTGACTCCGGCGATCAAGCCTTGTGCAGCGGCCTCCTCGTAGCCGGTGGTGCCGTTGATCTGCCCCGCGAGAAAGAGNCCTGGAANCGACTTCAGTTCCAGCGTGACCCGCAGTTGGNTNGGGTCCACATANTCGTACTCAATNGCNTAGCCCGGCTTGAGGATTTCCACCTGCTCCAGCCCCTNGATGGTGCGGAGAAATTCCAACTGCACCTCGGTGGGCAGGCTGGTGGACAGCCCGTTCGGGTAGATCATGAAGTTGTCATCTGCGAGTCCGGTCGGTTCCAGAAACACCTGATGCCGCTCCTTGTCCGCGAATTTGACGATCTTGTCCTCGATGGACGGGCAGTAGCGCGGGCCGATTCCGGAGATGCGCCCGCTGTAGAGCGCGGAACGCTCAAGATTGTCCTGAATCACGCGATGGGTGCGCGAATTCGTGTGGACAATGTGNCAGCAAACCTGCGGNTGGCGGATTTCCGTGTCCCANAACGAAAAGCGCCGGGGCGGCTCGTCTCCGGNCTGCACCTCNAGNCGNNNCCAGTCGATGGTGCGTTTGTCGATGCGGGCGGGAGTTCCGGTTTTCATACGCCCGAGTGAAAGGTCTTGTCCNNCGAGTGCAAGCGAAAGCCGCTGGGCCGGAGGCTCACCCACCCGTCCGGCTTCCTCGCGCTCCTCACCCCGGTGGATGAGTCCGTTGAGGAAGGTTCCGGTGGTGAGGATCANCGNTTCTGCTCAGGAACTCATCGGCTTGTGTGCGGAGGCCCGCGATCCGCTGGTTNTGAAACAACAATTCTTCCACCAAACCCTCGGCGATTTCGAGGTTCGGCTGGCCTTCCAGCACCTTGCGCANCTCCGCCTTGTACTCGTACATCTCGGACTGGCAGCGCGACCCGCGAGTCGCCGGACCCCGTGAGGCGTTGAGGACGCGGAACTGGATTCCAGTGGCATCGGCGATCTTGCCCATTTCGCCACCGAGCGCGTCGATCTCCTTGACGAGATGCCCCTTGCCAATTCCACCGATGGCCGGGTTGCACGACATCTGCGCGATGGTGTCGCGAGACATCGTGACGAGCAGGGTGCGGCAACCCATCCGGGCGGACGCAAGCGCGGCCTCNCAACCGGCGTGGCCTCCGCCGATCACCAGTACATCATAGGTGGTGGAATGTGTGATCATGGCACCTTCCGTCGGGAAGGAAAGTTGCTGTGTGCCCAGCTTTTTGTCCCGTTCATCCTGGGATTGTCAAAGGAGGATCGGAACAGGCGTCCATACCTCGACAGGATTTCTCCTGAGCTTGCCGAAGGGCTTCGTACGAATGCAACCAAGACAAGGTTCTGCTCAATTCGGCAAAGCGTTACGGAGCAAAGTGTACACCTCCTCCGGAGACTGCATGCCGTCAATGGAAACGAGGTCTCCCTTCTCGGTGTAGTACGAAACCAGTGGCGCGGTTTGCTCGTAATAGGTGTTGAGCCGGTTTCGGACGGTGTCGGCGGTGTCGTCCTCACGCTGAATCAGCGCTTCACCCGTGACATTGTCTCTGCCCTCCTCCTTGGGCGGATTGAACTCGACGTGGTAGGTGCGCCCACTGGGCTGGTGGAGACGCCGTCCGGAAAGGCGGCGCACCACTGCCTCGTCATTCACCTGGAACTCAATGACCCGGTCAAGGCTCACGTTGAGCTCCTCAAGCATCTGGTCGAGTAATTCTGCCTGAACCTGTGTNCGCGGGAAGCCATCGAGCAGGAAACCATTGGCACAGTCGGGCTGCTGAATGCGTTCCCTGACAATTCCGGCGACAATTTCATCTGAAACCAACACCCCGGCATCCATGACCGCTTTGGCCTTCAGACCGATTTCGGTCCCGGACTCCACTGCAGCACGGAGCATATCACCCGTGGACAACTGCACGAGTCCGTAGTCGCGGATGAGATTGTTCGCCTGAGTGCCCTTGCCGGCCCCCGGAGGGCCAAGGAGGAGGATGCGCATGTCTGAAATTCCGTAAATGCTGAAGTTTTGCAAAATAATTCAGTCTACGGGATTTCAGCGGTATTCTCAACGAATTCGGGAATCCGGTCCGTCTCGCTCAAGTCGGCTGCGACAAACTTGCAGTTTCCGCCAA
>PBTB01000032.1:8506-10376 GCA_002726945.1 Deltaproteobacteria bacterium
TTTTCAAAGTAACTCAAATATTTGATATGAATGTTATTTTCAAGGACATTGAGGTGGTAGNATCCCCCTTGAGTGTTGTTCNTCTGGAAATCGGGAAAAACAACTGTAAACCGGGGGGGAACTCACCGGAAAACGCCGTTTATTCACGAAATACAAACACTTTAGAGGGCGAATCTTGCTGAGGANAAGCACCAACACTCAAGATGGGGGGGNCTATCAACAGNTGGAAGTCCGTGACTAAAAGTCACTGAAGGGATGGTGTNCCCCTGCACGGCCGTGGGNNCGCAACGGGCAGGGACTCTGAAAAAATCTCGGCACCTGTTGTTTTATCTGATCGCTCTCAGNCGAGGCAGGAAGAAAACGCTTAGAACCACAAATACGATAACTATAGCTGCGTTAAAACTGACAACTAACCTCCCACCCACCGCTTCCATTGCCCACCCAAGCGGCAACATTCCCAAAGGCAGCAGACCGTAGTGCATCATTAAAACGCTCATGACCCGGGATTTGTATTCATCCATAGTATTTTCCATAATCAAGCTCTGGCCAAGAGCCCCACGGGCTTGCTCACCGATTCCTATGCCGATCATGGCAACTACCCCAACCACAAATACTGCAAACCCCGAAATCACGGCCAGAGATAATCCGGCAATCAAGGCCCCGCCTATCAGAAACCAACCACGGGGATGTCCTGCCCGCAGGTTGGCAATCAGAACCGAACCCATCAAAGCACCTAAGCCAAGTGCAGTTCCCAGGATGCCGACTCCAGAGCCTGTGGAACCATAAATATCTTTTGCGTATGCAGGGATAAAGTTTCTGAACGGCATTGCGAGCAGGGCCACAGCCAGACTATAGATCATCAGTTGCAGTAACAACTTGTTACTGCCGATGTACTTGAACCCGCCAATGATGTTGTGAAACACCGTTTCTTGGGAGGATGGTTTGGGTGGATACATCTTGGGCACTAGACTCGTAACAAAAACCGAACTGAGCATTACCACACAAACAAACATATAGACAACTGCTGGGCCGCTGAATTCGTACAAGACTCCGGCGAGAACCGGAGAGATGAGAGACATGATGCTCATCGCCATGGCGTTGAGTGCAAAAGCATTTGACAGTTGATGTTTCTTGACCAGCGACGGTATTGCAGCCTGACGAGCTGGCATCATGAAAGCAAACATTGCTCCCTGCACCACTGAGACCACGAACAAGTGTTCCCATACCACCATATCGGTCAAAATCAGAATCCCCACCACTCCGGCCAGAAGTCCGTTGACCAACTGGGCCAACTGAATAATCAGTCGACGTTCCATACGATCCCCCAGCACTCCACCGAACAGGGACACAAGAAGAAGACTTGGGGCATAGCCCATCCCGACAATACCTGCGATCCTGTAGTCGTTCGTCAGATCATAGACAAGGATTCCGCGGGCCATCATCTGCATTTGGAGTCCGGCCATGGACACAACCATGCCAAGCCAAAGCAGCCTGAAATTACGGTTCTCGAGCGACTCAAACGTATGTGCGGCCAGTTTTTCAAGCATCGGCATGAACCCACGTCTAATGGGCTGGGATGACTCCGTTGTCTCCTGCTCTGTATTTAAGGGGTCTTGGGGTTTCAAAAGGGGTTCTGTGCTGTAAATCGAAAACTGGTACTGAACGATGAAGTTCCTGGTGAATAATAGAAAAGAAAAAGACAGGAGGCAAACAACAAAAATACTCCTAAATTCCAGTTTAATTTCCCACATTGAGCAGGTTGTTTTCTAAAAATTAGGATTTAATTCGCAATAAAATCAGTAACTTATAAATAGTCCAATAAAATCAGTAACTTAGGATTTATGTTAAAAAACATAATATTATCAATATT